>NZ_DJBA01000061.1:0-3226 GCF_002435615.1 Clostridium sp. UBA5988
TTACATCTTCAATGTTTACTATTTCTTCGATATTTGTGTAAGCTACCTTCTCACAAATTAATACTGGATCTAAACAATGAATTAGTACTCTACTGGGGGAAGATGCAAAATTAGCACCTGCACACTATATGAAAATGATACATGGAAAACTATTTTTAAACCTTGTACTTACAATATATATAAATGTTTATACAATAGTCTTCCAGAAGAAACATTTGCAGAAAAAATGTTGAAACTAAGAAAAGTAAACAATTTAGAAAGATTAGAACTTGCAAAGATTTTAGATCTTCATCTAGATACTGTCCTAAAATGGGAAGTTGATGAAATAGAGCCAAAACCTAAAAATGTTAAAAATATATGTGATAAATTCAATCTTTCTTTATCTTACTTTGGAGATTATTACTTTACTTATTATAATAGTCCTGGTGAAAAAATAAGACAATGGAAAGATAAAAACAATTATACTTATACTCAATGCAGTAATATATTAAACATATCTTACTCTTGCTTTGGAAGATTACTTAGTGGGAAAAATAATCTTTCATATTATATGTATATAAAACTAAAAGAAGTAGGAGCCTTATAATTAAATTAGGCTCCTACTTCTTTAATATTTTTAAATCTATTTTCAATCCTTAAATGTCTAGGTGAAATTCTCTTTGGACTTAGTCTATTTATATAATCTCACACTGTAATTATAGAGATTAACTCTAACTTATCTAATTATGTAGCTATTTTACCATTTCTATATATTCATTAATAATTATTCTCTATTTATCAGCGAACATTTCACGTATGCCTTGTAAATATACTCGTAATAGTTTTATTTAAATATATAAATATATATCATTACATAAACAAAGCAATCTCAATGCTTTAGTAACTTATGAAATTTCATCCTAATATTTATAATTCCTATTTATATACTTAAATGTTTTTAAAAAAAAATATATAGTAATAATTATGGTAAAATGATTATTGTAGAACATTTATTATAGTTATTGTAAAGGAGTAAAAATTTATGAATGAAGAAAAAATTTTATTTAAATGTGCATTATCAAATATAACTACTAAAGAATTAAATAAAGTTGTATCACGTATAAGAAAAAAATTCTTTAATTTTTTGAAAAAAGCATGGGTTTCAATTATAATTTTAATGGTTATATTTTATATTTGGGATTTAGTTTATAATTGGGATTTTTTTTTGATTGAAGCTATTGGCATTATTCTTTCAGATAAGCTATTCATTTTACCAGTTATTTTATTAACACTTTTGATATGGTATCAGCAACATATAATTATTTGGCTTAAACTTAGAATATTTCATATGCAAATAAAAAACATTAAAAATCCTGATCCATATATTTACTTTTATCAATCATTTTATGAAACTTCATTTTTTAATCCAAAAACAAAATGTTATGATAAAGTAAGAATGAATTACTCTGATATATCAGATTTTTATGCTTATGAAAATATGTATATTATCCATATACCTAAGCCTAAATCTTTAGGAAACCTCATATTTATACAAAAGGATTCTTTTATTATAGGAACAGAGCAAGAATTTATAAAATTCATTAATTCTAAAATAGCTAGCAATCACATAGAGAGTAAATAACTTTTTCATCTAAATAGATTTTTATTAATAATTAAAAAACATAATTAAAAGAACTGTAAAACATTATAGATTTACAGTTCTTTTGTTATTAATAATTTAGGATACTATTAAGCTTTCACTATTTCTAATTTAAATACAACTACTGTATATTTAAATTGAACCACCATACATGGATAGTCTTCCTCGTGATAAAACTAATGAAATTCCGTAGGCTATTGCGACAAGTATTGCCAAAGTCCCAGCACATTGAATTCTAGCAATTTTATTGCTAGTGTAGCTTGTTACAACTGGTATAGTTACCCTTGCAAGAGCATATTCATATGGTCGCATATTAGTCATAGATATTCTTAATGATTGATAAACTTTAACTCCTCCCCCAATATCAGCAAGAGCTTCCATCTCAATTGTCATACTAGTAGGTGTAGTTGTAACTGATACCTTGACATTTTTATCAATATTAGCAGTTGCAGTAACTGAATTGAATGTTGCAGATAAATTACCTACTGATAACTTACCATCCAATGATACTCCTGCATTTAATAATTTACTTCTTACTGTAGTTGCTAACGCATTAGGAACACTTATATCTACAGTTGAACCGCCAAGATGACTTTTAAAACTAACTTTTGCTTGTAATGTTGTCGGTGGCGTAGTACTAAGAAGTGCAATACTTTGCCACGCATCAAATCCACCGAAAGAAATTCCCAAACCATTAAACAATCCATAATTTCCAGCACGTGCTAAAATTTCTGCATTAGTAAGAGCATTAGAAATTATTTCTACTTGAATACCTTCTATTGGTTGTCCATATATTCCAGCATAATCTGAAGTTCCAGTTACCCATGGAAGCCATCTCCCACCGACGTAAGCTCTATACCTAACATTATATCCTGATAAACTAACAAGTTGCATTTGTAGTCCATCTACATTCTTACCTAAAACGCCTGCGTAGTCAGTTCTATTAGTTACCCATGGTAACCATGATCCTCCTTGAGTATGTGTTCTGTATTGAATAGTCCCCCTACTTAAGCTGGCATATACACCTTGAATTGGTTGTCCATATATTCCAGCATAATCATTTAAGTTAGTTACATTAGGTAACCATCTTCCTCCTGTATATACTTGATATGTCACATTAATATCAGCCATAATTAAATACCCTCTTTCTTCTTTATTTTTGAACTTAATCGATTAAGTAATTACACTTATAAAAGAGTATAATTAATTTAATTTGTAAACCTAATTTAAAAATTTTTATTTATTTTTCATTATATATTGCTTTATATCTTCTACATCTTTCTTTACTTCATCTACTATCTCTAGCTTATCAGTAAGTTGTGATATTATATTTTGATAATTATTTTCTCTTTCTTCTTGTTTTTGATCTCTTTTTTCTTGGGCTTTTAATATATAAAATAATAAAAATATACTAAGTACCGCCCAAATTCCTTGTGATACTGCTTGTGTTAAAATCTCCTTTTCCATTGCTAACATAAATCTCCTTTAATTTAAATATTCTTTTATATTATTAATAGCTCGTCTATGTGTTTTGCTTATAGCTTGTCTACTTATATTTAAAGCCTTTGCTATTTCAATATCTGTAAA
>NZ_DJBA01000031.1:0-21013 GCF_002435615.1 Clostridium sp. UBA5988
CGGTGAATAATTCAGGATAAATCTTGTCATATCACTTTGAATTCCACCTGACATTATAGATGGTAATAGCATGTCTGCGAATCCAGCTACTAATGTGCTAGAAGCTGCTGCAGCTTCTGGAATTTGGAGAAGTTTTAATATTGGTATAAAGGGTAAACCAAGAATTTGAAATAATGGTGTATATTCTGCTAACATTAGTGCTATAGTTCCTACAGCCATAACTACAGGGATTACGCCAAACCACATATCTACAACATTTAATGTTCCTTTAGCAAATACATCTTTTTTTAAGGATGAAGCTTTAGCTTTATCTATAGCTTTTTCTAAACCAAATTTAAAAGGTGTATACCCTTCAGGAAGAAGGTCTTCCATAGATTTATTTGTATTATTATAGTATATATCCTTTTTTCTTGATAGTGGAGGTAATTTAGGTACTAATATTGCAGCTACTAAACCAGCAAATGTAACTGATAGATAGAAGGGTAAAAACATATGACTAAGCCCAACGGTATCAATTACAACTATGCTAAAAGTTATTGAAACTAAAGAGAAGGTTGTACCAATTACACAGGCCTCTCTTTCAGTATAATACCCATCAACATATTGTTTGCTTGTTAAAAGAACACCAATAGTACCATCTCCAAGCCAAGAAGCAATACAATCTATTGCAGCTGAACCAGGAAGATTAAAAATTGGTCTCATTATTTTTACTAGGAGGGAGCCTACAAATTCTAAAAGTCCGAAATTAAGAAGAAGAGGTAGAAATAATCCAGCAAATAAAAATACTGAAAAGAGTATAGGAAGTAAATCAGATAAAATCATTCCTCCTGTATTTTCTGACCAAATTGCTTTAGGACCTATTTGAAACATTGTACATATTATGAATATTCCACCTAAGACTCTGATAATAAACCAAATGTTATTTACATTTAAAAGAGAATTTAAAAAATTATTTTTAACAATAAATTTAGGTTTTAGTGCTTTAGTTACTATTGTAAAAAATGCGGTTACAACTATTATTGTTGTTATTATGTATGGAAGTGATTGGCCAAGAGCTTCTTGAACATAGGTTGATAAGGTTGCAACAGGTATAACTACTTCTTCTCCTTTGGTAATTGGAATCATAAATAAAAATATACCTAAAGAAGATAATATAAGAAATTTAATTATAGCTAATATATATGAATAATCTTTATTATTTGCTGAAGTAGACACTTTATTATTTTTGCTATCCATTTATATACATCCTTTCTTTAATGAATTTATGTATAATTATACATAAGCTTTCCCCATAATGCAACATAATTATACATAAATATTATATTTAAATTTAAAAAAGTATTATATTTTTTAAAGAAAATGTAAAAATATATGGAGATTTGTACTATGACATTTGATTGATAATATATTAATTTTAAACAGAACTTACATAAGAGAGTTATATGAAAAGTTATTTACTAATTTATTTTTTAGCTATAGGAATTAATAATTATTAATGAGTTAGCTGCATAAAAATAATAAGTGTAAGTAATAATTATACTTATTATTACTACTTACACTTATCTAAAGGTAAATACTTAGTTAGGGTTATATTGAAAGGTAGCACATGAGGTTTCTTCACTAGTAGATGAGGTATAACCAGAAATATCAATAGAGTTTGCAGTGCATTTAAGTTTTTTATTATAAATACATTGTTCTGCCTTACAATTTACATTAGAATAAGGAGTATTTATACTTATAGAGTTTGTTAATGCACTTGATTTGTTTATAAAGTTTTCACAATTTGTACCATCAGGTTGATAGGTATTGGAACCCCCAATGGTTATCTGATTTAAGTTACAGTAGTTGGAATTATTATGTACACAGTTATGAACTGAACATTGAAGTAAAACCATTTTATCTCCTCCGAAAACAATTTTACTTTAGTATACCTAATTATTCTATTTTTTATACAAAATCATAAACTTCTTAAAATCTTCCTCACTAAGAAACATATCTCCAATGTTACCGTGTTTAGTATCATCCTTAGAAATTCCATGAAAATCAGAACCACAAGTTATTATCATATCCCTTGACTTAGCTAAGGATATAAATTCGTCGGTTTCTCTTTTAAAGTTTTGATAATACAGTGCCTCAATACCATGAAAATCATAATTTAATATATTTTTAATAGGTGTTTTTTTAATAAGTTTAGGATGTGCTAGAATTACAACGCAATTATATTTTTTAAGAAGTTCAATTCCTTCTGGTATGGATATATGTTTATTAGGAACATAGGCAGGGCTATCATTTCCTATAAATTTGTCAAAAATATGTTGGAAATCAAAGGGGTATCCAGCATTTACTATGGCTTGTGCTATGTGAGGTCTAGCTATAACACCATTACTAATTTTTAAAACATCATCTACATTTATTTTAATGTTAAAGTATTTATCTAGATTTTTAACTATAGATGAGGCTCTAGTTTCCCTGTTTCTCTTTAAATTATTAAGAAATTTAATTAAGGTTTCATCTTTATAATCATTTCCTTTAAAATATCCTAAGATATGTATACTTTCTCCATTGTGATTACAGCTTAACTCTATTCCAGGAATAAAATTAAGGGAAATTTCATTAGCTTTAGTTAAAGCTTCGCTAATACCTTCAGTGGTATCGTGATCTGTTATAGATAAAAGTTCAACATTTTTATTTTTAGCCATTTCAACTACTTGAGAAGGGGAGAACCTCCCATCAGATGCAGTTGTATGACAGTGAAACTCTGCTATAATATTCATAAATATCTCCTTCCTTTATATAGTAAATAGATATAATAATATAGATTTATTATATCTTAAGTGTAGTATTATTTATAC
Source organism: Clostridium sp. UBA5988 (assembly GCF_002435615.1). Taxonomy (NCBI): domain Bacteria; kingdom Bacillati; phylum Bacillota; class Clostridia; order Eubacteriales; family Clostridiaceae; genus Clostridium; species Clostridium sp. UBA5988. Next base: position 2,853 of record NZ_DJBA01000031.1, read on the forward strand.
AATATATGTTGATTCTATAAGTTGAAAGAAAATTTGATAGATATTACTCTATTACATCATAAAAATAATTGTCATAATTGAAATAAAGTTATATAATAAAGTCATAATGAAAAATACTTAATAAATTTAAAGGAGATAAAAATGAAAGGTGAAACAAGAAAAAGAATTGCAACATTAGATAATAGAATTAATACTACAAAGCTTGTAAAATTATATATTCTACATTATTTAATATATGAAAATAATGTAGAATATGGATTGGAAATAGTGAATTATATAAATAAAAACTTTACTAAAGTTTCTAATGGGTTGGTATATCCACTTCTTAGAGATTTGGAAGAAAATTTATATCTTACAGCTAAATGGGAAGATTTTGATAGAAAAAATAAACGTCTATATAAAATTACCGATGAAGGTATAGAACACTATAAAAAAATAAAGGTAGATTATTTTCATGCCATAGAATACAATATTTCTATTTATAATAATGTTTTAAGTCAAATTTATAAGAAGCAATAGATAAGTGTTATAGTATTATTCAAAGATGTCTTATTCCTATTATTAATCACATATGTAATATTAAAGAATATTATATATGAATAGATTAATTAATGGGAGGCTTTAAATTATGTATAAGATAACCTTAGACCCTGGGCATGGTGGAAGTGATCCAGGAGGCGTTTATGGTGATCTAATAGAAAAAGATATTACACTAACTATAGCTGTAGAATGTGAGAAAGAGCTACTTAGACATGGAATAAAAGTTCAAATGACAAGATATACTGATAAATATCTAGGACTTTCTCAAAGAACTACCATGGCAAATAATAATATGTCAGATTATTTTATTTCTATCCATTGTAATGTAGGTGGAGGAGATAGAGGTGAAATAATTTATTCTATATATAATGATAAAGGTTTAGAACTTACAAATAGAATTAGTAATGAAATTATGAATATTGGACAGACTCAAGTTAAAACTTATAATAGAATGAATAAAAATGGAAGAGATTATTTTCCTTTGATAAGAGACACTATTATGGATGCAATTATTATCAAATGTGCTTTTATAGATAATGAAGAAGATAATAAGATAATTAGCACTATTGAAAATCAAAAGATATTTGGAAAAGCTATAGCGAAAGGTATTCTTTCTCAACTAGATATTGATTGTACTGACATGGATTAATTTAATAATATTTATTTTGGTAGTTTCAAAAATATAAATATTAAACGAACAATTATAAATGAAGAAAATATTAGACCCATTAGTAGATTAATTCTAATGGGTCTAATATTATTTTATACTTTTTATATAAATACTAAGTATATCCTCATAGGTTAATGGATAGGGATGATTTTTAAGTTTTGCTTTATTAGAATTCATATAAGAAGTATAATTTTCTAATTCATCAAGGGTTATTTTCAAATCCTTTGAAAATAATTCATCTATAAAGTTTCCAAACTCATCTACATTTGAGAAGTTCAATAAAGATATGATTTTATCCACTTTATCCTTAGCATTATTTGCGTATATTTTAAGATATTCTTTTAAAAGAATTCCATTAGCCTTACCATGAGGTACATTATGATAATAAGTTAATGGATATCCCATTCCATGAGGAATAGATGTGCCGCTTTGTGAAATTACCATACCAGCAATAGAAGATGCTATTAATAAATTTTCACGTATTTTAAAGGGAATGCTTTCTGAAGATATATATGAAATACATTCACTAAATATCTTTAAACCACTTTCTGCAAGAGCATTGCTAAAGCAGTTAGAATTAGTAGATAAATAACCTTCTATTAAATGTGAAAGAGCATCTATTGAAGTATTTATTGTTACATTTTTAGGTGTATCCATCAAGTAAGTAGCATCTAAAAAAGATACTACAGGAAAAATTTTAGGGCAAATACCTCTTTTATTTTTAATGTTATGATCTGTTAATATAGAGTAAGGTGTAGTTTCGGTTCCAGTTCCAGCAGTGGTAGGAACTGCAACGATTGGAAGACAATTAAGAGCGGAATCTGTAAATAAATCTTCAATAGTGGCTTGTGAATTAAAAAGAAGAACTCCGGCAGCTTTAGATGCATCGATAGGTGAACCTCCACCTATTCCAATAATAAAATCGATACCTTTATCTTCACCAAAAAATTTTATTTTACTAATTGTTTCTGTAGATGGATTTTCTTCTACATCATCAAAGATATGATAATCTATATTGTTTTCTTTTAGAGAATTTACCACATGGTTTAAAGAACCATTAGTTTTAGAAGAATGTTTACCAGTTACTATTAAAGCAGTACTTCCTAGAGAGTTCATTATACTACCGTGATTTGCTATTGCGTTTTCTTCACATATAATCTTTGTTGGCATAAAAAATATTGGATTACTCAAAATTTTATTCCTCCTTAAAGTTAATTGTAATATTAAAATTTTATCTTATATTTTAATATAGCATCTATTACAAGTTTTCTCAATTCATTAGAAGGATGACTTTATTATAATCATTAGAAGGATGACTTTATTATAAGTTTTTATCTGTAAGATTTATTATTATTGAATATTTAAATTAATTTTGAAAATAATAGTTAATAGGGAGGTGAGCTTTATGGCTAAGAATAAGCAAAACAAACCTAAGAAGTCTTCCAATAAGATGAATGGTGAACTAACTTCTATGAATGACAAATCAAATGACAGTAGAAATTCTAAAACGGGATATATGGAACAGCAACCTAATTCTCACTTAAATCAATTTAAATAAGCTAGTTTATACTTAAACCGGTAACACTACAAAATATTAATATGTAGAGTTATCGGTTTATTGTTTAATTGGATTGATTTTTTTGTTAATAAAAATTATAATTCTTTTTATTAGAGTTATGAAGGGAAGTTTAAGATGGAAGAGAGATTACAAAAATATATGGCTAGATGTGGTGTTGCTTCTAGAAGAAAATGTGAAGAAATAATTTTATCTAATAGAGTTAAAGTTGATGGGAATATAGTAAAGGAATTAGGAACAAAAATTGACTCTAGAGTTAATGAAGTTAGAGTAGATGATAAAGTAATAAAACCAGAAGAAAAAAAGATATATATAGCACTTAATAAGCCTATAGGATATATATCATCTGTAAAGGATGATAGAGGTAGAAAAACTTTATTGGATATTGTAAAGGTAGATGAAAGGATATATCCTATTGGAAGGTTGGATTATGATACTTCTGGATTAATTTTTCTAACTAATGATGGTGAAGTTTATAACAATGTAATGCACCCAAGAGTTTCTATTAATAAAACTTATATAGCTATAGTAAAAGGAATAATCAATGATGATGAAGTACATAAATTTGAAAAAGGAATTGATATTGGGGATTATATTACTGCACCAGGAAGATGTGAAGTGATAAAAAAATATAAAAATAGTTGTGAAGTTGCTATAACTATTCATGAGGGGAAAAATAGGCAAGTGAGAAGAATGTGCGAAGCAATTGGACATCCAGTTGTAAGTTTGAAGAGAGTTTCAATTGGTGAGATAAAATTAGATACAGGGTTAAAAGAAGGTCAATGGAGATACCTAAGTGAAATAGAAATACAATACCTAAAGAATGGAGGAGATAAAGATGTTTAAATATTTGGGAAACATAACAGATTTATCTCACCATATAATTGAAAATTTTGTGGTGGATAAAAATATAGCGGTAGATGAGACTCTTGGGAATGGTGGGGATTGTGATTTTCTAAGTGAGAGCTTTAATAAAGTTTATGCATTTGATATTCAATCAGTAGCAATAGAAGAATATAAGAAAAAGAACAAAGATAATGTAAAACTCATTTGTGATTCTCATGAAAATATAGAAAAACATATAACTGAAGATGTAGATGTAGCCATATACAATTTAGGTTTTTTACCCGGTGGCGACAAATCAATAACCACGGAGGCTGAATCTACACTAAAAAGTATTAAAGGAACTTTAAAAATATTAAAAAATGGAGGTTTTGCCATTATATCAGTATACATTGGTCATAATGAAGGTCTTCGTGAAAGTGAACAGATACTAAAATATGCAAGTTCTCTACCAAAAGATAAGTATGGAGTAATGATTCATAAAGTTATAAATAGGAGTGATAGGGCTCCATATTTATTAGTCATTGAAAAGAAGTGATTGCTCTAAAACAGTGATTTTACAATATTTAATATAGAAATTTAAACTATATTATAAGTTTATAATTATCTCTTATATAGGAAAAAATTTATAAAATTAATAATCATAGAAGTTTTATGTTGAAGGATAATCCATACTGTGTTAATATGAAGTATATAATTCATTTTTCAGTAAAATGAATTATATACTTTATAATCTTTTAAAAGGAGTTAAGTGATGGAGAATAATAATACTGATTTAATGAGAATGATACAAACTAAATTTTCAAGGTTAAGTAAAGGGCAGAAGCTTATAGCTGAATATATTTTAAAGCATTATGATAAAGCAGCATTTATGACTGCTGCGAAGCTTGGAGCAAGCGTTGGTGTTAGTGAATCAACAGTAGTTAGATTTGCTAATCAATTAGGTTATGAAGGTTATCCTGAACTCCAGAAGGCGCTGCAAGAACTTATAAAAAACAAACTTACCACAGCTCAAAGAATAGAATTGTCTAACGATTTTATTATTCCTAATAACGCTTTAAAAGGAGTATTAAAATCAGATATAGAAAATATTAGAGCAACAATGGAAAAAATAAATTATGAAGCTTTCGAAAGTACAGTTAATAGTATTTTAAACTCTAAGAAAATTTATATTGTAGGATTAAGAAGTTCTGCTGCATTGGCAGACTTTTTAGGATTTTATTTAAATTTAATATTAGACAATGTAAAAATCGTATCTTACGGAATGAGTGATATTTTTGAACAGATGCTGACATTAGGGGAAGGAGACTGTGTCATTGGTATAGGTTTCCCACGTTATGCTATGAGAACTGTTGAAACCCTTAATTATGCAAAGTCAAGGGGAGCTGATGTTGTTGCAATTACAGATAGCGTTTTATCTCCGTTAGCAACTAAAGCTGATTATGTACTAATAGCTGAAAGTAATATGGCTTCCTTTGTTGATTCTTTAGTGGCACCATTAAGTGTTATTAATGCTCTTATTATAGCTGTAGGATTAAAGGAAAAGGACAAAATATCTAAAACCTTCACAGAACTTGAGCAAGTATGGCAAGAATATCAAATTTATTCTTACAAATCAAATAAGGATATTAACAAGTTTTAATTTTTATGTCTAAATTTTTATAAAATTATGTTGATTTATAGACAAAAGTATTCTATTATGTAAATAAAGGCATGTAATCGTTTTTAATATTTGCAATAAATCTGTTAAAATGTTTTTAAAAAAGAAGGAAAAAAAGCAAACACATAGAATATATATTACATGTAAAGATTTACTTCAGTGTGTTATCATACAAAAAGTAAATTATATAAATAATTTTGTTTAAATTTTAGGAGGTATTGATACTATGGATACTAAAGCTTATATTGAGCAAGTATTAGAAAACGTGAAAAAAAGAAACAGCGCTGAACCAGAATTTATACAAGCTGTTGAAGAGGTTTTAAACTCTATAGGGCCTGTACTTGATAAGCACCCAGAATATGTAGAGTCTAACTTATTAGAAAGATTCTGTGAGCCTGAAAGACAAATAATGTTTAAAGTATCTTGGAAAGATGACAATGGTAAAACTCAAGTAAATAGAGGATTTAGAGTACAATTTAATGGAGCTATAGGACCTTACAAAGGTGGATTAAGATTCCATCCATCTGTTTACTTAGGAATTATCAAGTTCCTAGGATTTGAACAAATTCTTAAAAATGCATTAACTGGACTTCCAATAGGTGGAGGTAAAGGTGGTTCAGACTTTGATCCAAGAGGTAAGTCTGATGCTGAAATCATGAGATTCTGTCAAGCGTTTATGACTGAATTACAAAGACACATCGGACCAGATGTGGACGTTCCAGCTGGAGATATCGGTGTAGGTGGAAGAGAAATCGGATACTTATATGGTCAATATAGAAGAATTAGAGGAGCTTTCGAAAATGGAGTTTTAACTGGAAAAGGTTTAACTTATGGTGGAAGCTTAGTAAGACCAGAAGCAACAGGATTTGGAGTTACTTATTTCTGTGAAGAAATGCTTAAACATGAAGGAACTGACTTCAAAGGAAAAACAGTTGCAGTTTCAGGTTTCGGTAACGTTGCTTGGGGAGCATGCCAAAAAGTTGCTGATTTAGGTGGTAAAGTTGTTACTTTATCTGGACCAGATGGTTACATCTATGATAAAGATGGAATAACTACTCCAGAGAAAATTAATTACTTAGTTGAAATGAGAAATTCAGGTAGAGATAAAGTTCAAGATTATGCTGATAAATTTGGGTGTGAATTCTTCCCAGGACAAAAACCATGGGGTGTTAAAGTTGACATCATAATGCCTTGCGCAACTCAAAACGATATTCATATAGAACATGCAAAACAAATCGTTGCTAATGGCATTAAATTTGTATGTGAAGCTGCAAATATGCCATGTACAAACGAAGCGGTTGAATACTTCTTAGCTAATGGATTAATAGTTGGACCTGCTAAAGCTGCTAATGCTGGTGGAGTTGCTACTTCTGCATTAGAAATGGCACAAAACAGCATGAGAATATCTTGGACAGCTGAAGAGGTGGATCAAAAACTTCATCAAATAATGGTAACAATCCATAAAAATGCTATGGATGCAGCTGAACAATGTGGATTTGGATATAACTTAGTTGCTGGTGCTAACATTGCTGGATTTATGAAAGTTGCTGAAGCAATGCATGCTCAAGGAGATATTTAATATTAAATTAAAATAGTTTTAATATTAAAGGAGGGAATTTTAAAATTCTCTCCTTTTTCATGTGATATGACAAGAATTTTAGTTTTAAATGTAATTTATTATAATTCAACTCTACTAATATACGTAGCATAAAATTTTAGTTATCAAAATAAATTCATTGAATAATTAGGAATTTTATATTAAATTATAATATAGGAATATGTTTAAAATAAAACAGAAGAGATGGTGATTTTTTGGCACAAGTAGTAATTGTAGGTGGAGGTCCAGCTGGAATGATGGCTGCAATAGCAGCGAGTAAAAACAATAAGGTCATATTAATAGAAAAGAATAATAAACTTGGCAAAAAACTGTTTATTACTGGGAAAGGTAGATGTAATGTAACTAATAATAAGGATATTAGTGAGTTTTTTGATTATATTCCAACTAATCCTCATTTTCTATATAGTGCTCTTTATACCTTTACCAATGAGGATACTATTAAGTTTTTTAATGAAAGAGGAGTTGAACTTAAAGTAGAGAGAGGGGATAGAGTTTTTCCTAATTCAGATAAATCTTCAGATATTATAAAAGCCTTTGAAAAAACTTTAATGGAAAAAAATATTGAAATTAAACTTGGAATTGCTGTAAAAGAATTAAAAGTTGAAAATAATAAGATTACTTCAGTAATCCTTGATAATGATGATTATATAGAATGTGATAATGTAATCTTAGCTACTGGTGGGGCTTCATATCCTCAAACTGGATCTAATGGTGATGGGTTTAGATTTTGCAAAAGTTTGGGTCATAATGTAGTGTCTATAAAACCGTCCTTAGTACCAATTGAAATTAATGAAGCTTGGGTAAAAGACCTTCAAGGTTTATCACTAAGAAATGTACAGCTTACATTATTAGATAAGAACAATAAAATTATTTTTAAAGAGCAAGGTGAAATGTTATTTACTCACTTTGGAATTTCTGGTCCATTATGTCTTAGTGCAAGCAGTTTAATAAAACCAAGTGAAAAGTATAAGATTGTATTAAATCTTAAGCCTGCACTTAGCGAAAAAGAGTTAGATTTAAGAATACAAAAGGATTTTTTAAAGTATAATAATAAGGACTTTAAGAATGCATTAAATGATTTATTTCCACAAAAATTAATTCCTATTATGATTAATTTAAGTAAAATACCAGAAAATCAAAAGGTAAATAGTATTACAAAAGAACAACGTAAGTTTTTTCTAAATCTTATTTCAAATCTTACAATGGATGTAAGAGGATTAAGGTCTATAGAAGAAGCAATAGTTACATCTGGAGGCATTGATACAAAAGAAATTGATCCGTCTACAATGAAATCTAAGGTGGTTTCTAACCTAAGTTTTGCTGGAGAAGTAATAGATGTAGATGCCTATACGGGAGGTTATAATGTACAGATTGCTATTTCTACAGGTTTTATAGCAGGAAGTAAGATATAAATATACAAGTAAAGTTATTATTGAGAAATTTATAGTTTAAAAACATGTATTTAAATTATAGAGTGATAGTAACTATATAACTGAGGAGTGATACTATGAAAATATCAATAGCTATTGATGGTCCTGCTGGAGCAGGAAAAAGTACTATAGCTAAATTAATAGGAGAAAAATATAATTTAATGTACATAAATACTGGATCTATGTACAGAGCAGTTACTTTATTTGCAATGAGAAAGAGTATTGAACCTAATCAAGTAGGTGATTTATGTGAACTTATAGATACTTTGAAGATGTATTTTGATAATGATAACCTATTTGTTAATGATATGGATGTGACTGATGAGTTAAGGAGTATTGAAGTTACTAATAATGTGTCGAGATATGCATCTATACTGGAGGTTAGACAAAAGCTAGTTGAAATGCAGCAAGAAATAGCTAAAAATTACAATGTAATCATGGATGGTAGAGATATAGGCACAGTAGTACTTAAAAATGCAACCTTAAAAATATTCTTGACAGCTAGGGCAGAAGAAAGAGCTAAACGTAGGTATGATGAGCTTATAGCCAAGAATGTAAAAGTAGATTATAATAATATATTAGAAGATATAAAAAAAAGAGATTACATTGATTCAAATAGAGAAGTAGATCCTTTAAGAAAAGCTGAAGATGCTATAGACATTGATACTTCTACTATGAGTATAAGTGAAGTAGTAGATGCCATATCTAAGTACATATCATATATAAATGTAGATAAATAGTCATGTGTAATATAAATTAATTGATTTATAGTAAATGGTATTAGAGGTGAGGATAATATGTCTGAAGTAACTCTTGCAAATAAAGCAGGTTTTTGTTTTGGAGTAAAAAGAGCAGTTGAAGAGACTATAAGATTGAGAGAAAAATATAATAAGGATATATACACACTAGGACCATTAATCCATAATAATGATGTTGTGAAAAGCTTAGAGGAAAAAGGTATTCATTCTATAACTCTTGAAGAAGCATATAATCTTAAAAAAAATGATGTTGTAGTAATAAGATCTCATGGTGTTGGTAAAAATGTATTTGACCATTTAAGAAAGAATAATGTTATAATAGAAAATGGGACTTGTCCATATGTGAGAAATATACAACAAAAAGTTGAGGAGTATTATAACAAAGGATATAATATAATTATTGTTGGTGATGATAAGCATCCAGAGGTCATAGGGATTAATGGGTGGTGTAATGATACAGCTATTATATCTAAGGATGGAGAAAACATAGATGCAATTAAGAGCAAGGTATGTGTAGTTTCCCAAACTACAGAAAAGCAAAGTAATTGGGAAAAGGTTTTGAACAGGATAATATCATTAGCTAAAGAAATAGTAGCTTTTAACACTATCTGTAATGCCACAGAAGAAAGACAGGAATCAGCGAATAAACTTTCTAAAGAGGTTGATTTAATGATAGTTTTAGGCGGATATAATAGTTCAAATACTACAAAACTTTATGAAATTTGCAAAAAAAATTGTGAAAATACTTATCATGTAGAAAAAGTAGATTCTTCACTTTTAAATATGATAGGGAATGAAAATATAAATAAAATTGGAATTACTGCTGGGGCGTCAACTCCAGAGTACGTAATTGAGGAGGCTATTAGTAAAATGAAAAAACAAAACGATATAAGTCAAGAGGATATGGACCTTTATGATAAATATTTTAAGGATACTAGCAACATATCTGTAGGAAGTATTTTAGAAGGTGAAGTATTTAAAGTAAATGAAAAAGAAGCATATTTAACTATAGGTACAAAAACTGAGGCTATAGTAACAGCAGAGGAATACTCTAGAGACAATGAAACTCCTTTAAATCAACAAATTAAAGTAGGAGATGTTATTAAAGCAAAAGTAATAAACAGAAAAAATTCTGATGGATTAGTTGTATTATCAAGAACTGAGGTTTTAAGAGCTGAACAACAACAAGTGTTAAAGGCTGCTTTTGATAATGGAGAGATAATAAATGTTCAAGTTAAACAAGAAGTAAAAGGTGGACTTGTAGCTTTATTTGAAGGAGAAAGAGTATTTATACCAGCATCTCATATAGAGTTAAGTAGAGTTAGTGATTTGTCTAAGTATATAGGACAAAATTTTGATATAAAACTTATAGAGTATTCTAGAGAAAGAAATAGAGTTAAAATAGTTGGTTCAAGAAGAGAACTTTTAGAGAAGGAGAATGAAGTTAAAAAGGCTACTACATGGGCTTCTTTAGAAAAGGGTATGGTAGTTGAAGGTGAAGTTAAAAGATTAACTGCTTTTGGAGCTTTTGTAGAAATTAATGGTATAGATGGTTTATTACACAGTTCAGAAATGTCTTGGAATAAAGTTAATAACCCATCAAAGTTATTTAAAGTTGGTCAGATTATTAAAGTTGGTGTTTTAGAAGTTGATAGAGAAAATAACAAATTAGCTCTAAGTGTTAAAATGTTAAGCGAAAATCCTTGGAATAATATCAATGAAAAATATCCAACAGGAAATGTTGTTGCTGGAAAAGTAGTGAGATTTGCACCATTTGGAGCATTTGTTGAATTAGAAGAAGGGATAGATGGGTTAGTCCATATATCTCAAATTTCTAATGAAAGAGTTGAAAAAATTGAAGATGTTTTAAAAATTGGAGAGATAGTAAAAGCTGTTATAACTCAAGTAGATGCTGAAGGTAAGAAAATTGGACTTAGCATTAAAGATTTAGAAGCATAAAAATTTTTAGAAGATACACTATACTAGTGTATCTTCTATTTTAAATTAAAATAAATATACTAAAAATGGTTATATTATTTAAATTTGGATTATAATATATATATAGATTCAAAAGTATGAGGTAGATGGATTTATGTATAGATTAGAAACATTAAATAATTCAAATTTAAATTTTATAAATGAGTTTGATATTACTAATGAGTATAAAGAAGAACTCATAGAGATTTGCACAAATAAGAATATATTTAAAAAACTTCTTTTGGGAAAAAATATAAAGTATATAAAATCTCAACAAAAATATATAGGGTTTTTATGGTATAGTAAACTTCAGTATCAAGTATATAAAATACACTGTATAAAGTTTATTCCTGAATATAGTACTTTTGAGTATTATAAAGAAATTTTTAAGTTTTTCAATAGTTGTAATTCAATTATAATTAGTGAAAATAATAACTTGAATGCAACTTTATTGATTGAACTAGGATTTAGTGTAGAAAGAGCTATTATTGAAATGGAAAGAGATATAAGTTCATATGAAGAACAAAATAATGATGAAAATATTTCTTTTGCAACCTTTAAAGAAGGAAAAGATGAAAAATATAGGTGTTTAATTCAGAATAAAGTTTTTGATTCAGCTAATAGACAGTCCATAAATAAAGAGGATATTATATATGAAAAATATCAAAACTATTATATTCCAGAAGGATGTATTTTTATTAAACATAAAGGGGTTCATGTAGGGTATGGACAATTAATAAAAAAAGATTCAAAAATTTATATAGCTAACTTTGGAATTTTGCCCGAATATAGAGGTAAAGGTTATGGAAAGAAGCTACTTAAATATATAGTGAATATAGCTCATGATCTTGGTAATAGTAAAATATATCTTAAATGCGATAAAAAAAATATAGAAGCTGTAAATTTATATATAGGTGAAGGGTTTAAAACAATTGATACTTACCATGAGTATAAGAAAGATAATATAGATTCATTTTAATATAATAATTAATGTAGTAAATATAGCACTATACTTTATAATTATTAAGAACAAATATAATAAAAAAGAAATTAAGTCATGAAACTTAATTTCTTTTTTGATTACTATTTTTCAATTTTTACATATTCAGCTAAAGCTCTTTCTAATATGTCCATTGCATCAGCTAGAGCTTCAGTATTTAAACAATAAGATAATCTTATTTCATCCATACCAAGGCCCTCTGTTGCATAGAAACCTTCTGCAGGTGCAACCATAACAGTTTTATTATTATAGTTATAGTCTGTAAGTAACCATTTTGCAAAATCCTCCCCACTTTTTATTGGAAGTTTTGCTACTATATAAAATGCTCCAGTAGGTTTTTTGCATATAACACCTGGCATTTTTGAAAGCTTTTCAAACAGAATGTTTCTTCTTGATTCATATTCTTTTTTAACGTTAATAAAGTATTCTTTAGGAGTATTAATTAAATTTGCTGCTGCTAATTGTTCTATAGTTGGAACACATAGTCTAACTTGACACATTTTCATAATTTGACTTATAAGTTCTTTATTCTTAGAAGCTACTAAACCAATTCTTGCACCACATGCACTATAGCGTTTAGATATGCTATCTATTAAAATTACTCTATCTTTAATATCTTCCATATAAAGAGCAGAAGTATATTTTAATCCATCATAAACAAATTCTCTATATACCTCATCTGCAATAAGGAATAGGTTATTCTCTTTACATATATCAGCAAGCATTCTTATTTCATTTTCAGTGTAAACAACTCCAGTTGGATTTCCAGGGTTAGAAACCATGATTGCTCTAGTTTTAGGAGTTATTTTAGATGTTATAACATCCTTTGCTGGTAGATGAAAGCCTTCTTCAGCTTTAGTTATAAAAGGTACTACTTTTACGCCAGCACCTTGTGCAAATCCTGCATAATTTGTATAGAAAGGCTCTGGTATAATTACTTCATCGTCTACATCACAAATTGATGTTAATGCTAAAGAAATAGCTTCAGAACCTCCATTAGTAATAAGAATTTCATTAGATTCAAAATCTATATCCCATTCTTTATAATATTTAATAAAACTATTAATTGCTTCATCTATTCCTTGAGATTGAGCATATTTAAGTACATCATCTTTATAGTTATTAATTCCTTCCATGAATTCCTTTGGAGTTTCAATATCAGGTTGACCAATATTTAAATGATATATTTTTACTCCTTTACGTGTAGCTTCAGCTCCATATGGTGCCAGTTTTCTAATAGGTGAATATCCCATAGCCAGTATTCTTTTTGAAAATTCCATTTTAACTCCTCCTAAAATAATATGAATAAATATTTAAGTTTATTTATTTTCATTATTGTACTAGTATATATTACATATTGTTTCTATTTTGCATAATATTTATGAAAAACTTTACCGAATCTTTTTATTCCTTCCACGATTTTATCTTCTGGCATATTAGAGTAATTTAATCTAAAGAAATTTTTTTCATGCTATCTATCATTAAGTCACGTCTAACTCTATAAACTTCAATTATGCTCTTTATATGATCATCTAAACTGTAAGTTTTCATGTATTCTCCTGCGATAACTTGAGCAAAAGTATTACATTGTAAGTCTGCGCCTTGCTTAATTAAAATATGCTTTTTAATTATTTCTTCTTCTGCTAATATCCATCCAAGTCTTAGTTCAGGACAGAAAGTTTTAGAGAAAGTACCTAGATTAATTACATAACCAGCTTTATCAAAGGATTTAATTGAAGGAAGACTTTCTCCCTCAAATCTTAATTCCCCATAGGGACTATCTGCAATTAAAGGTATTTCATACTTAGCAGCTAGTTCAGATAAGCGTTTTCTTCTCTCAATATTCATTGTAATTCCACTTGGATTTTGAAAATCTGGAATAGTATAAATCATTTTTATATTGTAATTTCTGTTTTCTAATATTTTTTCTCATTCCTCTACAATCATACCATTTTCATCCATTGGTATTTCTAAGAATTTAGGACCATAAGCCATAAATGCATTTAAAGCTCCAAGATAGCTTGGACTCTCACATGCAATAGTGTCTCCTTCATTTATGAAAAGCTTTGCAGAAAACTCTAACCCTTGTTGAGAACCATTAGTTAGCATAGCATTTGAAGTATCGCATTTTACTCCTATAGGCGCTATTCTTTCTTTTACAATTATTTCTCTCAAAGGCATGTAACCATCAGTAGAAGCATATTGTAGAGCTACTTGACCTTTTTCTTTTATAACCTTTGATACTACTTCCTTTAGTTTATATAAAGGTTATAATTCAGGTGCTGGTAATCCACCTGCAAAAGAAATAATTTCTGGCTTTTCAGTCAATTTTAAAAGTTCTCTTATTTCAGACGCTTTTTAAATTTGAAGTCCTATTCGCATAACGTATGTTCATATATCCCCCCCATAATTATGTTTTAAAATAAATTATATTATTTATCTTATGTACCATGATTTTATTATAACTTATTTGCATGTTTTTTCAAGATATTTTAATATAGTGGAAAGAGTAATAAAATAAATCTTAAAAATACTTGTTATTTGAGTGAAGAAGTAGTATAATAACCTAAAGAATAAATTAAATAATAAAATATTTCTTTAAATCAGTCCAGAGAGGCTGGCAAGAAGGTAGATATAATTACAGGGCACACTATATTTCTGTATATAACTTCTTGCGAAAGTAAGAAGTTTTTTTATTTATATACCTTTTAATCAGTACTGGGATACTGAAAGGGGAGAAAGAAATTTCTCCTAATATTAAAAATATTAAGGAGGCTTTATATGTCAGAAATAACATTAAAAAAAGAAGCAGAAGAAACATTGGCAAAGAGATCTATTAAGGAAGAGACTAAAAGAATGGTACTTGCTATGCAGCACTTAATTGCTATGTTTGGTGCAACGGTTCTAGTACCTGTACTTACAGGACTTGACCCTTCAGTTGCTCTAGTTGCAGCAGGATGTGGTACTTTGATATTTCACCTTTGTACGAAAGGAAAAGTTCCAGTATTTCTTGGATCTTCCTTCGCATTTATACCGGTAATAATAGCTGCGGGAGAATTAAATGGCGGAGATTTAGCATATGCACAAGGCGGATTGTTAGTTGCAGGTTTTATTTATGTAATAATTTCATTTTTAGTTAAGAAGATTGGGGTAACCACTATAAAAAGATTCCTTCCTGCCCAAGTAGTAGGACCTATGATAATAGTTATAGGATTAAACCTTGTACCTACAGCTATAGGAATGGCAAGTGATAATTTTATTATAGCAGGGATAACTTTATCTATAGCATTATCCATTAACTTATTTGGAAAAGGTTTTTCAAAACAATTAGCTATACTTATTGCAGTATCATCAGGGTATATACTCTCATTGATTTTTAATATAGTAGATACTAGCATAATATCTAAGGCAGCATTTTTAGCGATACCTAGCTTTAACTTTCCTAAATTTGATATGGCATCTATCCTTACAATTGCTCCAGTAGTGTTAGCTGTATTAATGGAGCATGTTGGTGATATTAGTACAAACGGACAAGTAGTGGGCAAAAACTTCATTGAAGATCCTGGTCTTAATAGAACCCTATTAGGAGATGGACTTGCAACTATGTTTTCTTCATTTATTGGAGGACCAGCAAATACAACTTACGGAGAGAATACTGGAGTTTTAGCATTGACAAAAAATTATGACCCATCAATAATAAGAATTACAGCAGTATTTGCTATCATCTTAGGTTTTGTAGCTAAATTAGGTGGATTACTATTATCTATCCCTAGCGCTGTTATGGGTGGTATTAGTATCATGCTATTTGGAATGATTGCATTAATAGGATTTAAAACTATTAAAAATGGAGATGTAACTTTTGATTGGAAAAACATTGTAGTAATAGCTACTATAATAATAATTGGTCTTGGTACTACTAATTTAGAAAAATACACTGGTATATCAATTGGAATTCCAGTTGGTGCATCTGTTAAAATAACAGGCGTAAGTTTAGCAGCTCTTGTAGGAGTTATACTAAATATGATTTTAAATTTTAAAAGTGAAAAAGAAGAAAATAGAAATGAAAATGTAGCTTAACTATATATTCATTGTAATACCACTTAATACAAAGATTATGTATTGAGTGGTATTTTTTTACATCTAATGATATAATATAATATAATATAACATGGGGGTGTGACAATGAAAAAAGTTAAAGTTGAAGATGCTATTGGGATGGTGGTGGCCAATGATTTAACTAAGATCGTACCGGGAGAATTCAAGGGTGCTGCTTTTAAAAAAGGACATATAATAGAAGCTAAAGATATAGAAGAGTTGAAGTTTATGGGGAAAAATCACATTTATATTATTGAAATGAATTCAGAAATGCTTCATGAAGATCAGGCGGCTTTAGAATTAGGACAAGCAATAAGAGGAGAAAATACCTACCTTAAATCACCTAGTGAGGGAAAAGTAAATGTTTTAGCTGCCAGGGATGGACTTTTGAAAATTAACACTAATCTGTTATATGAAATAAATTATATTAAAGACATTGTTGTAAGCACATTACACAATAATACTGTTGTAGAGAAGGATACAATTGTTTCTGCTACAAAAGTAACACCTTTAGTTGTAGAAAAAAGATATATTAATCAAGTTAAGTATATATTAAGAAATATATCAGGGATTATAGACATAAAACCTTTTAAAGTTCAGAAGGTAGGAATAGTTGTTACTGGTACGGAAGTTTATGAAGGGAAAATTACTGATAAATTTGCTCCAATACTTAGGGAAAAGGTTAGTAATTACAAAGCTATTGTTGAAGATGTCATATTTGTTCCAGATGATTTGGAAAAAATAACTAATGCTATAGAGCTATTTAAATCTAGAGGATGCAGTTTAATAATATGCAGTGGGGGAATGTCAGTAGATGCAGATGATTTAACACCTGTAGCCATTGAAAAAGTAGCTTCAGAGATAATTACCTATGGATCACCAGTAATACCAGGAGCTATGTTTATGTTGGCATATAGCGATGATATAACTTATGTGGGGATTCCAGCTTGTGGAATGTTCTCTAAAATAACTGTATTTGATGTTTTACTTCCTAGGATAATGGCAAAGGATAAAATTAGCAAAAGAGAAATAAGTGAGTTATCTCACGGAGGGCTTTGCTTGAAGTGTAATATATGTCATTATCCAATTTGTCCATTTGGTAAATAAGGAGGTGTTTTATATGAGTATTACTTTACTCGAAGAAGTGAATGAGCAAGTGAAGAATGGGAATTTTGTAGCTCTTTCTATAATTACTAAGGCTTGTGGATCTTCACCTAGGGGAGAAGGCACCATGATGGGTGTTCTAAGAGATGGTACTGTAATTGGTACTATAGGCGGAGGTGCAGTTGAAGATGAAATTATAAAATCTAGTATAGAGGCTATAGAAACACAAAGAAGTGGTAGATACGAATATAGTTTGAATGAACCTAATAAAGAGCTTAATATGGTTTGTGGAGGAAACATTGAAGTATATATAAAAGTATTAATGCCTAAGCGTAAACTTCTTATAGTAGGTGGGGGACATATTGCATTGCCACTACATTTTATAGCTAATGTATTAGGATATGATATTGTAGTTTTTGAGGATAGGGAAGAATATTGTAATGAGGAAAGATTTAAATTAGCTGATGAGCTTTTACTAGGAGATATTAAAGAAAATTTAAAAAAATATCCTATAAATAATCAATGCAGTATAGTAATTATAACTAGGGGACATTTCCATGACTATGAAGCTTTAAAAACTGTTATAGATACTGAAGCAAATTATATTGGTATGATAGGAAGTAAAGTTAAGGTAAAAAAAACTATTTATAAATTATTAGATGAAGGATTTAACAAAGATTTGTTGAATAAAATATATGCACCTATTGGTATAGAATTAGGTGGTGAAAGACCAGAAGACATAGCATTATCTATAATGGCAGAAATTTCATTAGTTGTAAATAATGGAAAACTAGCTCATAAAAAATTACAATAATATATAGATAGATAAAAATTTATATTGAATTATTGTAATATAATTAATATATTTACACCACTTTACAAGAAAATTA
>NZ_DJBA01000011.1:0-65332 GCF_002435615.1 Clostridium sp. UBA5988
TCTATGAATAATTCAGGTTTATTATAGCTGCAACTTCTATAACTCAGCTTATATATCTTTCCGAAGTGGGCGCTTTATTACTAGGTTCTAAAATACCTGTTAATATAAAAGAATTGTTCATAATATTTATAGAAAGAACTTTAATAACTCTTCCTATAATTTCAATTATTGCTCACTTCATATTCTAAAATAATTTATAATATTTAGTTATATTTATTTTAAAGATAAGCAGATCATATTTTATTAATTCAATATGGTCTGTTTTCTTTAGTTTTTGATATTGCCTATTCAATAGTAATGGTAATTATCTTTTAAAATTTTAATAATTTATGTATAATATATCTTATAAGTAAAATAAAAAACAATAATTTTTTTATTGAATAACATAAATTCTATTATAATTGGGGAATCTTAAAGGAGGCATGACAATGTGGATTAATAATTTAATCAGTATAAAAAAAGTAAATATAGATAATATATCTGCTCTTATAATCTATCCTAAAAATTTTACTGAAAAACTTCCTGTAATATTCTTTTATCATGGATGGAGTTCTAATAAAGATGTTCATAAAAACCTAGGCAGTTTCTTAGCTTGCAATGGATATATGGTAGTTATACCTGATTCAATAAATCATGGTGAGCGTGGAACCATCGATTATTGGCAAGGTGAAAGTGGACTAACTAAGTTTTGGCCAACGGTGTTATCCTCTGTAAAGGAATTCAGTTTTATTCTTGATTATATTAAATCTAACTACAATATAGATGAACTCAGAATTGGAGTTTCTGGTCATTCCATGGGAGGAATGATTACTTCTGGTATTATTGCTCATAATAAATGCATTAAGGCTGGAGTAATTATGAATAGCTCTGGCGCTTGGGTTGAAGCTACTTTAGAAATAATTGGAGATCAGTATAAAGATAATAAAGATTATATAGATAAAAGCTTAAATGAACTATCTTCATATAGCCCTATAAATAACATTAATAATTTTAATAATACTCCTCTTCTTTTACTTCACGGGGATAAGGATGCTTTAGTTCCAATTAAAAGTGAGATTGCTTTCTTTAATGCAATAAAAGATCACTATCAAAATAAAGATTTAGTAGATATGAAAACCTACGACAGACTAAACCATTATATAACAGAGGCTATAGTTTCTGAAGCTCTTCAATGGTTTAATACTTATTTGTAAATAAAAATGAGTGGAATTTTCCACTCATTTTTATTATTCTATATACTTAACTATATTTATACCATTTATTTTCATCTTGTATAAACTTATTAAATTCATCAAATCTCCATTATGTATTCCTAAATCATAAGTTTCTACTAAGTTCATAGGAACTATTATATTTTTTTCTTCATTAATTTCATTGAAGTAGGTTATTAAGGATATAGCTAAGGTTTCTACACATATATCTGTACAAACACCTGTAACTATAAAGTTATTAATGCTAGAATTTTCTTTAAGCCATTGTTGAAATTCTTTAGTATGAAATCCATTAGTACTATTCTTCTTTATAACTTTATTATTCTTTGTATAAACCTTTAGTTCTTCTATTAACTCTGATTCTACTGTATCTGCTATACAGTGAGGTGGATATGCATTAAACTCACTAGAGCATTCTTCATGACAATCTATAAAGAATACTTTTTTATAACCTGTAGTTTTATCATTTAGCTTCACTAAAGGGCTTATTATATTCTTCACCCTAGAAGACGCCAAAGGTCCTACATCATAAAAACCCCTAACCATATCAACTACTATTATTGCTGTATTTTCCCCTTTCAAATCCTTTAAATTAATAGATTCTAAATCCATTAACGCTTTTTCCATCTCCTTTAATACCTCATACATTTTATTCACTTCCTATAAACTTTAAATTTAAATTTTATGGACACTAAGTTACACTATTTTTTACCTTTTACCTTCATAATAGTTTTAGTTACCTTGTATCCAATTCCAATAGCAGCAATAACTACACCAGCAACTAATGCTGAAGATAATTTTTCATTATGTTTTTCCAATTGTTCTAATTCAAGATTTTTAAATTTATTTTTTATGTCTATATCTTTTAAAGTCATAGATATCACCCTTTCTATATTATCTTATATTGGATTATACCACTTTCTTCATATAAATTGTTTAAACTTTTACTGAATAATAAACTAAAACTTTACAATTACCTTAATATGAGATTTTTTATTCTTTATTAAATTAACACTCTGTAATATAATTACTAATATACATTATTATAATGGAGGATTTATTATGTTTAAAACAATTATTTGGTTTGGTCATTTTGCCATTAGTCTTTTGACCAAAATTGGACCAATGTATAAAGTTAATTCTTTAGAGAAACAAGGAAAAACTGAAGAAATGGAAGCTTATATACATAAAGTAACCTCAAAGTGGGCTATGTCGCAGCTTAAATATAGCGGAGCAACAGTATCTGTTTATGGTGAAGATAATATTCCATCTAATATTCCTGTAGTATTTATTAGTAATCATCAAGGCAATTTTGATATTCCACTATTAATGAGTTATATTAATAAACCAAAAGGTTTTATTGCTAAAGTTGAAACTTTAAAAATACCTATAGTTAGAACCTGGATGCAATATATTCACTGTGTATTTATGGATAGAAGTAATCTTAGAAAATCTGCTGCTGCTATAATTGAAGGGGTAAAAATAATTAAAGCTGGTCATTCACTAGTTATATTCCCAGAAGGTACTAGAAGTAAGGGTGGTCCTCTAGGTGAATTTAAAGCTGGTAGCTTTAAACTAGCAACTAAATCTAATGCACCTATTGTACCTATAACTATAAATGGTTCCTATAAACTTATGGAAGCTAATAACAATAGAATTAAGGCTGCTAATGTAGAGTTATTTATTCATCCTCCTATTGAAACTAAAAATTTATCTAAAGAAGAACAAGAAAAACTTCCTACTGTGGTTAAAGAAATAATAGCTAGTAAACTTCATAATTAGTTAGACATTCTTAATTATTTCAAAATCATCTATTTAATTTTAAAATAATCATTTGATAATATTGAAATATTAACCTTATTACAGTATTATCAAATAGTATGTAAGTTTGCATAGGAGGAAATAATAAATGAAATATGTTACTTTAGGAGTTTGCTCAAAAGAAATTAACTTTGACGTAGTTGAAAATAAAATAAAAAGTGTAAGTTTTATAGGCGGTTGCGACGGTAATCTACTAGGTATTTCTAGTTTAGTAGAAGGCATGGATATTAATGAAGTTATATCAAGGCTAAAAGGAATCCAGTGCGGTTCAAAAGATACCTCCTGTCCAGATCAATTAGCAAGAGCTTTAGAAGTCTATAAAACTAAGAATTAAAATGAAGCTATCTNNAGATAGCTTCATTTTAATTCTTTTCTAATACTAAATCTCCCATTACAATACCTACCACTTGTCCACTATTATTCTTTATAGGTACTGAAAGAGCTATACAATATCCATCAGTATCAGAAGATATATAGGGCTCTGACTTATATACTAATCCTTTAATGGATTCTTTAAAGTATGGTCTATGAGAATAATTACAATATAACTCTTCCCTGCTTCCCTCAAGGGTTATCCCTTTAGTATCTCCATTTATATCCATAACTGATAGTAGATAAAAGAACGGATATTTTTTCACATATTCTTTTAATGTTTTATTACACTTAGTTTCTTCTAAAGATATTATTGCGCCTTCTTTTGCAACACTATTCAAAATATTTTTAGCATTATTTATATATTTTTCAGTATCTTCATCTAAAATATAATTTTGTGCAAAGGATGATATTATAAGCTTCATATCTTTATTCATATTTACAACTTCTTTGATATTATCAGAAACACGCTTTACTACATTAAGTTGAGCTTTAGAACTTTCTGCTGTATTTTGTACATGAATTGTAGTTTTAGAAACAAAATTAGAAATACTATTTATAGATAGCTCTATATTCCTTAAATTTACATTTTGTTCCTCAATAGCTTTATTTATTTCTTGTATAGAGTTTAATGTATTCATACTAGAACTAGATATAGATTGAAAATTTTCACTATTTTTCTTAGCGTATGAAATAGATTCTTTTATAACTGATAAGTCTTCTTCCATTATAGATCCAAATTCATATATATCTTTTTGAACATTATCTGTTATCTTTTGAATTTCATCTGCTTGTACAGATGACATTTCTGCCAATTTTCTTATTTCCTCAGCCACTACAGAAAAACCTCTTCCAGCTTCTCCTGCTCTTGCAGCTTCTATGGATGCATTTAAAGATAATAAATTGGTAGTACCACTTATTTCTTTTACAGTATCAGATATATCTTGAATTTTTTGTGCACCAATTTCTAAGGCTTTTATCCTAAGAGAGAGTTCCTTTTCCAAACATAGTGATTTTTCCATCTTATTAATAAGTTTATCAAACTCACTCTTGCTTTCACTTACAGATTCCATCATTGACATAGCTGTTTTTTCTACGTTATGAGAATTTCTAACCATAGTTCCATGATTTAAAACAATACTTTCTATATCACTTCTAACAGATACAACTTTATCAACCTGATTATTCATATCATCTGATATGGTGGTTATAGATTCTACATTTTCAACTACATGTAACTCCATATTTTTCATATCTTCATTTAAGACATCACAGTTTATAAGTATCCTATCACTAATTTCTGTAGATTTTCCTATAAGCCTTCTAACCTTTATCATAAAGTCATTGGAATAAACAATTAGTTCTTTTATTATTTTAATTTTGTTTGCTTTTAGTTTCTTTGTTAAATCACCTTGAGCAATTTTCTCCATTTCATTAGTTAGCCTTCTTATTGAACTTCTAATTCTTATATTAAATATAGAAACTATGATTAAAGCCACAATAAAAACTCCTATTATACCCCAAAATACATCTTGTGTTTTCAAATTTTTACCCCCTCTATATGAAATTAAAGCCATATAATATATAATTATACATTATTATCAATACATTTCCTACAAAAATATTACTTATTAAGTAGAATAACCGAATTTTGGATATACCCAACGGTTTTTCCCAATATTTTTCTAGGTAAAACCCTAGATATTCCTATAGCAATTTTATTTTTAATCCCAGGTATAATTATTCTTTTTCCTTTCATAAATTCTTTATACCCTATTTCAGCTACTAATTTAGGCGACATTGCTCCTCTTAATTCTCTTTTGCCAGCTCTTTGATGAAATTCTGTTTTTGTAGTTCCTGGACAAAGTCCACTTACCTGAATATTATACTTTTTAAGTTCGATTGATAAAGCTTCAGTTAAAGATAATACATAAGCTTTTGATGCATAATATACTGCAGTATAAGGTCCTGGTTGATAAGCACCAGTAGATGCCACATTTAGGATTTTCCCACCCCCATTTTTAATCATTTCATTAGAAATTAAATATGTAAGCTCCGTTAAAGCAACCATATTAGTTTGTATTACTAAACCATGACTTTCCATATTAATTTCATGAAATAGACCACAATAACCTACACCAGCATTATTTATTAGTACATCTATCCTTAAATCTAAATTTATAATTTCATTAAAAATCTCATTTCCACTATGCGATTTAGATAAGTCCCTCTCAATTATAACAACTTCTATTCCATAAATCTTTGATAGCTCCTCTTTAATTCTTTTTAAAACTTCAATTCTTCTCGCAACTAAAATTAAATTATAGCCATTTTGGGCAAAGATTTTACTAAGCTCATATCCAATTCCAGACGAAGCTCCAGTAATTAATGCTGTTTTTCTTTTAATTTTCATATATAATTCCTCCTTGAAAATTCAAACTATATTATTATAAAATAGTTAATATTTATTTTTTCATATATATAATACAGATTTAAATTATTAATTCAAATTTTAATTCAAATTTTAATTCAATTAATTGAAAATTACTAGATATTTTATCTTTATATAGATATATTATAAATAATCTAAGCAATTTTAACCTACACTATATAGTATAAAAGATTAAATATTACATTTGTAAAATAAGTATGGAGGATATTTATGAAATTTGAAAACCTTTCCCTTGATTTTTTTCGTAGGGATGCAAGAAAAGTTGCTGAGGACCTCTTAGGTAAAATAATAGTAAGGAATTATATGGAATATAAGCTCACTGGTAGAATTGTAGAAACTGAGGCTTATGTGGGAAAAATTGATAAAGCTTCTCATGCCTATAACTATAAGAAAACCACTAGAACGGAACCTTTATTTAAAAGTGCTGGTATAGCCTACGTATATAAAATATATGGAATGTATAACTGCATGAATATAGTAACCGGTTGTGAAGGCGATCCTCAAGGAGTCTTAATTCGTGCCATTGAACCAATAGAAGGTATTGAAGTTATGAGTGAAAACAGATTTAATAAACCTTTTACTAAGCTTAAGCCCCGAGAAATATTAAATCTCACTTCCGGTCCTGGAAAACTATGTATAGCCTTTAACATAGACAAATCTTTAAATACCCATTCTATATTAAGTGAGGAGTTATCCTTATATGCAGACGATTTTAAAGACTTCAAAATTGTGTATTCTAAAAGGATTGGCATTGATTACGCTGAAGAGGCAAAAGATTTTCTTTGGAGGTACTATATTGAAGGTAATAAGTATGTTTCAGTTATAGATAAAAAATCATCTCTATAAAATTACAGAGATGATTTTTATCTATATTTCTAATTATAGTTTTAAAAATTTATCAAATCTATTTCTAACTCTTTCTTCTCCCATTATTTGCATAATAGTATAAAGGTCTGGTGTATTATTTCTATAAGTTAATGCCGTTCTTACACATCCAGCTACATCTGAAACCATCCCTTTGTAATTTTCAGGATTTTTCTTAAAGGCTTTTCTGTCTGTAGCGTACCCTAATTCTACAGCTACTACTTTTAACTCTTCAAACCAAGTATCCTTATCAGTATTAAAATTATATGCCTTAGCATAAGCTTCTATTACCCTTTTAGCTTCTGCTAAATCTATATTCTTAGGAAATTCTATTTCTTCTGAAGTACTGTTGAATAATTCATCAAAAAAGAAGAATATTTTTTCCTTAACATCATTCCATTTAGCAAAATCCTTTCTAGGTTTTGGTCCTTCTTTATCAATATTGAATATTTCTTTACACATTAATTCATTGTTAGTTACTATGTCATACATTTCCTTATCATAATTCTTAGCCCAATTTATATAGTAGTCATATACCACATCAGCCTTTAACTTGCAAATTACATTTTTACTTACGTCACTTAATTTTACAATATCAAATAAAGCACCACTTTTACTCATCTTATCTAGATATACTCTAAATTCATGATAATCAGATGATGGATTTTCTTCTCTCCACTGTTCAAAAGTAGAATTTATTATATTAAGTAAATATTCTATAACAGATATCATAGGATATCCTTCTTCATCATAATAACTTACTGCACTTTCGGGATCTTTTCTCTTAGATAACTTTCTTTTAGAATCTCCATCTAACTTCATTATTGTAGGAGTATGTGCATATTCAGGTCTATCAAATCCAAGAATATCAAAGAGTTGAATATGAATTGGAAGGGATGATAACCATTCTTCTCCCCTAATTACAGTAGTAGTTCCCATTAGCGCATCATCAATAGCATGAGCAAAATGATAGGTTGGAAGTCCATCAGATTTAATTATAACTATATCTTGATTGCTTTCTGGGAAAGAAATATCACCTTTAACTAGATCGTGAAACTCAACTCTGTTATCTGGATTACCTGGGGATTTTAATCTTATAATATATTTTTCACCTTCACCTATTCTTTTTAAAGCTTCTTCTGGAGATAAATTTCTACAGATTGCATATTCTCCATAATATCCTGGAGTTAATTTTTCACTAATTTGTTTTTCTCTCAGTTGTTCTAAATCTTCTGATGTACAAAAACATGGATAAGCAAGACCCTTTTTAATTAAATCTCTGGCAAAAGTTTTATATATCTCTTCTCTTTGGCTTTGTCTATAAGGACCGTACTCACCTTTAGATGTATTATCCCCTGTCATACCTTCTGTAAAATCTAACCCAAACTTATGCATGGTATTTATAGTATCTTCTATAGCACCAGCCACTTCCCTTTTTTGATCCGTATCTTCGATTCTTAAACAAAAAACTCCTTCGCTTTGAGTAGCTATTCTTTCATCTATTAATGCAGAAAATACTCCTCCTATATGTTGAAACCCTGTTGGACTTGGAGCATATCTAGTAACCTTGGCACCTTCTTTAAGGTTTCTCTTGGGATACTTTGAAATATAATACTCAGGCTCCTTATCAATGTTAGGGAAAATTGTATTTGCTAATATTTCATAATTCATTTTACTCACCTTACCTTATATATTTATTAATTACCTCACACTTTAGCTTAATCCATTTTATATAATACAACTTAATAATATAATTTAGCATTTTACATAATATGAGATATATAGTAATCTTATTTAAAGTTTACCTTATATAAAACTCTATTAAATATTAATCCATTTTAAATATTACCATAAAATAAAGTATAATTGTACCCCTATATGTTTTAATATAAACTCCTTAGATTTTATATAAAAGATTCATCTTAGTTTCTTTTCCATTTGTTTTCATAATTTTGATACCTTGGAATTTTTCATAATTTTCTTTAATTCCTTCATCTAAGTTAATGGATTTTTTTTCATTAGCCATATACGCAACTATTTCATCATATTCAATGAGTTCTTCTATTTTCCTTTTTAACTTTTCACTTTTTTTCCTAGCTATTGCTCTTTCCTTAGCACTATATTCCTGTGAATCTTTTATTAGTTCCAATGTACTCAATTCACCTTCATATTTTCGTTGCATAAGATGAACATATTCTGTCCTCAATAAAGCTACAGTTAAGCCATCATATCTATGAGCATATACCAATGCTTTAAATCCATCATTCTTACCTGAATCAAATAACCAATATATAGGTTTCTTTCCATAAGCTTTTATATGATCCTTATAGAATTCCTTAAAGAAGTATCTTCTAATGCTTTGCCTTGAAGTTTCACTATCTTTTTTGCCTAAAATATTGGCTATAAAGTTAAGATTCTCTTCCAATACTTCATTTCCATAAACTGCTTTTAAAAATTCAATGAACTTGGTCATTAAGTCTTCTGAAAAATACTTTTCTTCTGTTATAGGCATTATATTATCAAATTTAGGCATAAACCTTGAATTAACCCATCTATCATCATTTACTTTTCCAGTGGAATCTATTTCTACTTTTTTAACTCTATGATTTTTAAAATCCCATTTATCTTGGAAGTTTCCACCTCCATACACTAACCCATCAACATCTATTGAATATCTACCCATAATACATCCCACTGCAAAAGATATTAAAGATTTAACTTCTCTTTCTACCTCAATTCTCCTTAGTGTTATATCTTTATAGGATACATCCGGGGATAATTCTTCATTTAAACCATAAACATCTATGAAAATTTTATTTAATTTCTCTTCATTATTTTTAAGTTTCTCAATAATTTTCATATTTTCTTTTTCCCAAAGTTTAAATCTAGATTCTATGGTTACATTCTTAACTTTTTTTTCTCTTAAGCCTCTCATCAATGGATGAGTTCTAAAGTTCCATGATGTCTCAAAGTCATTCCATTCCCCTTCACTAATGGCTATGTTTTCTTCTACAATTTCATCAATGATAGATTTTATTTCTTCTTTAAATACATCTTCATGTATTGGAATATTCTTCAAATCTCCTACTTGTATATTATAGGTTGGATTCATTATATCTAAAAACATATTAGCAACTTTGCTGCATAACAATGCTAGTACTACCTTTTCTAGGTCTTTATCATCAAAGAATATAGAAGATCCAGCAACGTCAAATATGAACCCCTGAGGAGAATACCTTACTCCCATATTTTCAGAAATAAAAGTGTATGTAAGACCACTTTTAAAATAAAACTCCTCATTTTTTATAGTTCTACTATATGATTTATATAACTTTGCTGCATAATCTTTTACTTCACTACCATCATCTTTCCAATTAATCACATATCTATTATTACCAAACCACTTTCTGTATTCTCCACCTTTGTTATATGGAAACCATTTTTTCTTACTTAACAAAGCTTCATCTCTATCAGCAACTGAAAATTTAATTTCATTTATATCAACTTCATACCAATCTCTTAAAAACCGTTTATTATCTGATGTAGCCATTCCTTGTCTAGGCTTTGCAATATTTTCAAACTTGTGTAAATTAGAAAATAAATTTAATACATTATCATTTACCCAATAAGCAAAAGGTTTTGTTGGAATTGTCATAAGTTTTTTTAACCATATATTATAAATCCCATCTCTCTCCATTCCACTACAAACCGACTTAATCTTTACTTTCTTTTCTAAAGCTGTTACCTCTTTAGTAAGGTCTACAACTCTCGTTTTATATTTAGGAATTTCACTATTTTGATTTATAAAAGCAACATTCTGTACTATGGTCCCCACATTATCTTCAAATACTCTAGATCCTAAATGAATCATGCTAATAAATGTGCTGTCCTCTAAAAGCTTACCTCTAAGTTCTAAAAAACTACTTAAAAACATCCATGAATGCTGATTTACCATGGCATATATCCCATCCTTTTTCAGATAGCTCTTACACACTTCCATATATACAGAAAATAAATCATGCTTTGATAAAGGATAATGATTGGTCAAATATTTAGCTAGGGTATCATTAGCTCCCCTTAGTCCCATATAGGGTGGATTAGTAATACAAACCTCATATTTGATACTCATTATTTCTCCCTGATTAATGAGATTTGGTAATTTATTCAAAAGTATCTGTCTATAATCACTAAATACTAAATTATTTTCTTCATTTATCTCTTCTAATCGTACTTTTAACCTCTGAAAATTAACCTTCTCAACTCTTAATATTGATCCAAACTCTTTACCATCCTTAAAGGTATTTACCAAATAAGATAAATCACCTCTTAGCTCCTCATCTTCCTTTGCGAAATATTCTATAATTTCATAAGTAATACCATTACTTTCTTCTATAGCTACTATATTAAGCTTCAAAGGATTTTTTTCAACGTCTCTAAAAAATCTTCTATTATATGCTCTAGCCTTCATAATAAGACAGAAAGTACCAATTTGGCTAGCTCTTAAATCTATATCTAATCCAAATATATTATTTTCTAAAATTTTTCTTGAAATCTCTCGCTCTGGATAAGCTGAAGATTTGTAAATTTTATAAAGCACATCAAAGGCATATAACAATATGTGCCCCGAACCCATACATGGGTCAAGAACCTTTATATCCTCAGGATGTAAATTTTTTCTACCCAATTTAATATTATGTAAAATGTCATCTATTTCGAAATCCTGAATGCTTTCCTCTAAATAATATTTTAATTCATTCTTTAAATTTTCATCCTCATGTCCTTGAATCCATGTGGTTCCTAATGAATTTTCTACTAAGTATTTTACTATCCACTTAGGAGTAAATAACTGAGTAGCTGCTGGAATGTTTTCTTTAGTTATTTTTACATTTTTCTTTAGATCATCAAAAACCTTATCTTTCTTTTCAGATATATAATACTGATACATCCACCCTATAATTTCTACTTCCTCTTTCCAGTCTTCTTCATCTATGTCACTGCACATTTTCCTTAGTATGGAACCTTCTTCTAACAAATTATCAGGAAATAATAATTCTGTATAATCTTCTATTTTCTCAAATAAACCAGGAATAATATTCCCTAATTCATTACATTGTCTTATTAAAATATATTTATATAGATTTTCTCTATCAGAATTTTTACTACTATCTAACAATTTATAGACTAAATTTGAATCTAGTCTCAACTCTCTTATAACTTCACCAACCCTAAATAAAATATCTGGTTCCCTTTTACCTGGTATCTCTGAAGATATAATTCTTATTCCAATGGGCAAATAATCATTTACTTCCATATATCTTAAAGCAATAAACCTGTTAAACCAAGTATATGCCACTTCTTCCACAACTTCATCTAAAGATTTTGATTCTATTTCCTTTATTAGTGATTTTCTATGATTAGGTGAAATATTAAATATTTCTTCTCCACCCACTACTTTAAATCCACTTTGAACCACTTCTATATCTCTAATTCTATTATCTTCAATACCTATTTTATACGCTCTATCTTTTATTTTTTCAATAAGATTACTTCTTGCCCAAGTGGCAAAAGCCTTAACTTTATTCTTATTCATCCTTTAATTGCTCCTTATTTGCTATGTAAAATTTCAATAGCTTTATTATAACATAGTAAGATTTTTTTATTGAAATTTTTATATAATTCCTTAGCACATTATTTTTCTTTTCAAGTTCTGAAATTTTATAATTAAACCTTAAAGAGCTATCTCAAAATAATTTTCTAAAGTCTCTGAAATGTTGAGTTTATACTTTAATACCATTACCAGATAGTACTCAACATAATTAAGATTTAGATTACTTTGAAATAGCCCTTTTATAAATAAAATCTTTAATTCTAATAACCGTTTTTTTTTGCTACTATACCACTTTCATTGGTACCAGGCTCTTCAATAGTAGTATTAAAACTACTTTGAGCGTATTGACCTTGAGATTTATTACCATTACGAAGATAGTTCTCCTTTTTGTATTTCCTTTTATCTTCTTCACGTTGTTTAATCTCATATTGTTGTTCTCTTAATAAATCATGATCCATATTTATCCCTCCTTTAACACATATATTCATTGTTTATTATGTGTTAAAGTTTTTTTAGTATACTGTAAAACGCAATATACTTTTCCTATAAATTCTATTGTTAATTTAATTATAAAATCTAGATCTCAGTATAATTATCCTTAAACCAATCTATTAGTTTTCTTGCAATACTAATGCTTCCAGGAATACTAGGTAAATTATTTACCTCAAACCAGTTTGCCTCTTCAATTTCAACTCCATCAACCTTTATTTCACCCTTATCATATTCTGCTGTGAACCCCACCATAAGAGAGTTAGGAAATGGCCATGGTTGATTACCAAAATATTTTATATTTTTAACTTCTATTCCTACTTCCTCCATTACTTCCCTCTCTACACATTCCTCTAAAGTTTCACCAGGTTCCAAAAATCCTGCTAAAACACTATAAAAATTATGTTTTGACTTAGCATTTTTAGCAAGAAGCAATTTGCCATTCTTAACTATAGCAACTATTATAGCAGGACTTATTCTAGGGTAGCTTATAAAACCACACTGTGGACATATTTTCCCATATTCATTTAGTATAGTATTAGTACTATTACCACAAACACCACAATATTGATGGGTTCTATCCCAATTCATAATTTGAATAGCACGTCCCGCTTCTATATATATTTCATCTGGAACTTGTCCATATAAGTTTCTTAAGGTTATAAACTTCATACCCAAAGGTTCTGTATACTCTTTTGATACCTCTACAGAGTAACACTTACCACAGCTTCTAATTCCTAGATCTTGAACTCTTACCGGATTAATATTAACTGATTCTAAATCTTTAAAGCTTGGTATAAAAATTTTATCTTCTTTTTCTTCTACTAACAATTCATTTTGTCTAAATATAAACCAAATAGGAGCATTAGTTTTTTCTATTGATAAATGATTCATTATTTTTCCTTCTTTCATTTTATATAAAATCTATATTAACCTTAATATATTTTATTAATTAAGTCTATACTATTTTTTAGTTTAAAATATAAAAAACCTCGTAATACTTATTAGTACTACGAGGTATGGTGCGCCATCAGGGGTTCGAACCCTGGACCCCTTGATTAAGAGTCAAGTGCTCTGCCAGCTGAGCTAATGGCACATGTCCTTGTCACAAATATTATTATACAACTCACTGTAAGTTTTGTAAAGTATTTTATTAAAATACATTAAATAAATATTTATCATTTAATGTAAAAAAATATAAACCAATGCAGTTTATACTTAAATAGATTAATTTAATCGTATTAATTATTTTATGAGTTACTTTTTTCAAAAAAATTTTTATTAAATAAGAAATAACACTCTACAGTATTGTTTCCCTTGGTGCGCCATCAGGGGTTCGAACCCTGGACCCCCTGATTAAGAGTCAGGTGCTCTGCCAACTGAGCTAATGGCACATGTCCTTGTCACAAATATTATTATATTAAGATTATTTAATTTTGTAAATAATTATAGGTATATACAATAGATTTCAAAATATCTATTGTATATACCTATATTGTATTTAAACATCCTTTATCTTCATTATATAAATTTCTTATTTACATCCCTTGATCCACTTAGATATAATAAGTGAGGATAATATATATTAAATTCTATAACATCACCAACTTTATAATTGGTTTTACAGTCTTCTATATCTATAATTAAATGATCACTACTAGCACCAATTACCTCTATATTTTTATCTATAGGTATTAAAGTATCCACAGAAACAAAATCCTGTTTACCTATTGCCAATAATGCACGTCTTCTTTCACCTCTATCGTTATAGGTGGGCTTATTCCCAAATGCATCTATAAATATTTCACCAATT
This sequence comes from Clostridium sp. UBA5988, assembly GCF_002435615.1. Lineage (NCBI taxonomy): Bacteria > Bacillati > Bacillota > Clostridia > Eubacteriales > Clostridiaceae > Clostridium > Clostridium sp. UBA5988. The sequence goes on from NZ_DJBA01000011.1 coordinate 14,631, forward strand.
GGATGAGATGGCTTATTTTTAACTTCCACTATCTGAGCTTTTAGAACAAATGCATCTTGATGTAACATGGACATATCATACTCCCAAAAATCATCTAAATCCTTAGCAACTAATATTCCTTCACCAATTCTTAAATTATTAATTTTACTTGGTATTTTTCCATCCCAAATTAAGGTTAATGACGAAGTAGCTCCTCCTGAAACCACATCCAATTCTCTTCCAATTAAGGCTTCAATTTTTTCTGCTACATCACATAATCTACCTAAATTCTCTTCTGTTGGTTTTACAGAACCATAGCATCCTAAATTCGTCCCTATACCATAAAGCTTTACATTAGTTAATTCTTTCTCTACATATAACGCTAAGTTTATGAACTCTTTTTCATCTACAATGCCTTCCCTTAAATCGCCTAAGTCCATCATTAAAATAACTTTATGATTCTTGTTTTTATATTTACACTCTTCATTTATTTTCTCTAAAGTTTCAATTTCAGAATTTAAACTTATATCCACATATTCTACTAATTGTTTTATTTCATTATGCATAGGTATTCTAATAAGCATAATAGGTTTTTTTACACCTTGTTTTTTCATCTCTATAACTTGATTTATTCTAGATGTAGCAAGATACTCACATCCCGCCTTATCCATCTCTGAAACAATCTGTGGCATAGCATGTACAACTTTAACTACTCCTGCTACAGAAATTCCTTGATTCTTACATAAATCCACTACATATTTAGTATTATCATATACCTTTTTTAAATTTATCTCTAATAGAGGAAATTCTTCCAGCTCCTCTGTCTCCTTTATATGGATATCATTAATCAAAGTGTTTTCTAACATAGTATCCTCTCCAGTCCCCTAATATAAAGATACCTAATTTAAATTAGTTTTATTTAACAGCTGCTATCTTGTTTTTATTATAAGAAAATTCACTCAATACTTCTCCATCCATATTAATTAAAATAAACCCAACCAAAAACCACTCATAACACAACCATATAATTATGCTATGAGTAATTTAAAAACAAATATAATTTCAAATTTATTCGATTTCTTAATGGTTATTAACATAGTTCTTAGGTTCTATGAATCTTAGAAATCGTTATCCAGGGACGCAGAAGCTCTAATACTCCCAATTTGGAAAATAAGGGAGCATTAGAGCTGATAGTCATTTGATAAAAATATTTATGAAATTAACTTCTAATCAATTCTTTAATAAGTAATGATAACTTTAGTAACCCTTTCTCCAACTCTTCTATAGGTGCATAGGAAAAAGAAATTCTTAAAGAATTGTTAAAATTAGCATCATATATATATCCAGGATACAATAAAATTCCCATTTTACATGCTTCATCAAAAAGCTTATACATACCTATTTTATACTTTAAAGTAATCCAAACATAATATCCTCCTGAAGGTATTTCCCAAGTAGCTATATCCTTGAAGTATCTATTTAATGCATTTATTGTTACATCTCTTCTTAGAGTTAATTGGCTTCTTATCTTTTTTAGATGATTTTCGTACAATCCTGTTTCTAACCACTTACCCACAGTAAGTTGAGATAAAGAGCTGGAACCATAATCAGTTTGCATCTTTATATCACCTAATCGTTCAATTACTGGTTCTGGTCCTACAATCCAACCAATTCTTAGCCCTGGACATAACGTCTTTGATACGCTTCCTACATATAATACTAATCCATTAGTGTCTATACTCTTAATAGGGTCCGGTGGTGGGGCATCAATCCAAAGTTCCCTATATACATCATCTTCAATAATAGGCAATTTTTCTTTCTGACAAACCTTTATCAACTCTTTTCTTCTTTTTTCTGACATAACTATAGAAGTAGGATTTTGAAAGTTTGGTATAGTATATAGTATAGATGGAACATGTTTTTTTATGTAATCTGGAATTAAATTAGCCATAACTCCTTCATTATCCATAGGTATACCACTTCTTCTCATATCTAAGGACTGAAATATTTGAAGTGAGTACATATAAGAAGGATTCTCTAGCAATACAGTAGAACCCTTTTGCAATAAGCCCATAGAAATTAGTTGCATTGCTTGCAAAGCTCCAGAAACAATAAGTATAGAACCTGGTGATGTATATATGCCAATTGTCTTTAAATAATTACTTACTTGCTGCCTAAGATACATAGTTCCACTGGGACTTTCATATCCTAAATTATCCATATCCTTAGCTACTTCATTTAATATTATTTTCATATCTTCTTTTGGAAATAATTCTGATGATGGTTCTCCAGTGCTCAATCGTATATAATCTTCTCTAAACTCAAGGGTATTGATTTTCTTAATAGTTTTAACATTAGGGATATGAATGCCCTCATCAATATAGGATTTCCAATCTGGTTGTATATTAGATAATAAAGGTGATACATTATTTACTATCTTAGTTCCACCCTTTCCCTTACCTTCTAAGATCCCTTCTGCCTTTAACTCATCTATAGCTGAAACAATAGTACTCCTATTTACATTGAAAATTTTAGCTAACTCTCGTTGCGTAGGAATCATAAACCCTACTTGCCATTCCCCTCCATTTATTTTTTCCTTAAAGTAATCTACAATTTGAATATATAGAGGCTTATTTAAGTTTTTATCCGGTTTCCAATCTATATTTATTATATTTATCTCTCCTTTCAAGATAATACGATATTAAATATATTTATTTATATATTTAATATATTAAACTAAATATCCCTTCTTTTATAGCTCTTTATAAAAATAAAGCTTAATTATCAAATGATAATTAAGCTTTATTCTTATAAATTAAGTTTTCATACTAAGATTGCATTTCTATATCTTTCTTCTCTAAATAAGTACATATAGCTCTAAAATCATCTATCCAATGAATTTTAGCAAGTTCTCGTAAATCTAAAGTTATACCTGTACTCTTATGTTTAATATATTCCATATTATAAATTTCTGTTTCTACAAAATTATCTATATGACTATATATACATGGAACAAATTTATCCCAATTTTGTTCAAAATATTTAGTTTTTGCATAACATAATCTATTTATATGAAATATTATTCCTATAGGTGAACTTTTCATAGCTAGTTTATGACTAAAATATTCTTGATTAGGATATTTGGGCTCTATTCTTTCCCAATATAAGTTTTCATTGGGATGTAAATTGAACTTATCAATTATCTTGCACTTTTCTTCACCCAACTCTTCCCTCATCAGCTTTTCTCTAATAGGCTGTTCCAACTCTTTTAAATACTCTAGATTCATAATGTAATGCCCCCTATTAAAACCTTGTTATATGTAAATATAATGCATTATTCTTAATTTCATTTTATTCCTTTATATAGCTATTTACCAATACTAATTATTGATAAGTATAATATTACTTATTGATAATATTAATACAACAATATAGTTAGTCTATTATTCTAATCACATATATAATTTTACATAAATAAGATTGCTTTAATTACTGACTGATCTACAAAACTTACCTATAAAACTATTTATATAGTAGTTCTATTCATGTTGGTTTCATGGAATTTAATATTTTAATAATTAAATTAAGGTTATATTAAAATATAAAAAAGCTTTTATGAAGGATAAAACTCTTCATAAAAGCTTTCAACAAAATTTAATAACTATACAACTATACTTCTTCTTTTTGAAAAGACACTAACGCTTTCTTTTGCTAGGGCTGTGATTATGCATGATGATCCAATAAATAGTATTCCTATTTGCGGAGTTATTATTGTAAAATCAATAACTCCATGAACTAAAACAATAGCCTGTATTGCCATAAGTAAAGCCACACTATTATATCCAGATTTATAAAGATAAATTAAGTCTTTATAGATGTTTGCTCTTATATATAGGTAAATCAAAAGTCCAACTACTCCCAAGGAAGTTAAAAGTGATAGCCAAATATTATGAGAATGATAAATGACACGACTATACCTTGAAAACTCATTACCATGTTCTATAGTTCCTAACATTCCCCAACCAGTTAATGGCTTCTCTTCTATCATCCTTAAAGAACCTATCCAAATCTCTTCTCTAGTATCAAAGGACCTCTCAATTTGATGACCTGTAATCTCTTGTGATATATCAGATACTCTCGGAGGAGTAAACCCTACTATACCTATAACTAATACAATAGATAAAACAATTATTATATCACTCTTATTTCTTTTTATTTTCAATATTAATAGGGAAACCAACCCAAACATTAATCCAATAAAAGCTCCCCTAGAGCCAGTTAAACAAAGATTCATTAGAAACAGAGCAGTAGCACTATAATATGCAACCTTCTCCTTAACTTCTTTACTATTAGAAGCATAATATATTGTCATTATGATCATAATAGCAAACCAATCTCCAGCTATATTAGGATTTCCAAAAGTGCTAAAAATTCTATGGTTAGATGAAACACCCAACGGTACCCCTAAAAATTTTTTCCAAAGCTCCATAGGAAAATGTTCAAAAGTAACCTTTTCTATAATTCCAACAATTCCCGAAAAAATTGAAAATTTAATTAAGTAATTACATATTATCTCTAACTTTTCTTCTGTCTTACAATAATTTTGGAGTACTACACTTATAGTAAAATACAAGAAAAAAACTATTGAAACAGCAGCAGACATTATACTTTTATTAAGAAGTCCCACTAATAGAGACCAAAGAAACAAAAGAACCAATCCCATATTCCAACTATTTTTCTGTATTTCTTCTCTCATCTTTATAACTTTATAAGTAGTATATACTCCAGTGAATAATGCAGTATATGGAGATATAATAATTAATAATAATAAATTAAACATAATCTTCACCTTTTTTTCTATTCTTCCATATAACATATTATTATGGAATTTTTTATAATTTCACATAAAAATGTGCACTTAAAACTCTCTATATATATTTTACACATTTTTTATAGTTTTGTTAATACCTTTTACATATTTTGGTATATTTATTTTAATACACATATACACACATTGATTATAATACATTATGTACTTATTTATTTCAATATAAAAAATACATTGTAATAAATTTGTAAGAACTTCCTCATTGTATATTATAGGATTTAAAGTTACTTTATATACCATAAATTAATAAAATTATCCCCTTTTCTCTTGCCTTAAACTATTTAAAAACCAAGATTAATCCATAAACTAGATTTCAAATAAATGTAGATTTACTGATGAAATCAACTTTCTAAAATTTCTCAAAAATATACATATATCATATAGTGAGTATATAAATAAAAATGCTAAGGAGTAGTTATCTTCTTCCCCTTAGCATTTTATTGTTTAAGTATTTATTTACCTATATCTTTTCTATAATACATCCCGTTAAAGCTTACTTGTGATAGCCCTTTATACGCCCTCTCTCTAGCCTCTTCTAGATTATTTCCAAGAGCTGTAACTCCTAAAACTCTACCACCATTAGTAATTAATTTATTATAAATGGACTCAGCTCCAGCAATAAATACTTTTTCACTACAACTATCAACACCTGTAATTAGCTCACCTTTTTCATATTTCCCTGGATATCCTTTCGAAGAACCTATAACACAACAGGCTGTTTTGTTCTTAAATTTAACTATATCCTTACTAAGTTTTCCTTCTATAGCGGCTTCAATTATATCAATAAAATAATTCTCCATAAGAGGTAACACCACCTGTGTTTCTGGATCACCCATTCTAACATTATACTCTAAAAGATATACTCCTTTTCTACAAATCATCAATCCAAAGAATATTATTCCTATATAATCTAGATTTTCTTCCTGTATCCCCTTAAGAGTTGGCTTTAAAATATCCTCTTCAAAGGCTTTTAAAACATCTTCATTACAGTATGGGTTTGGTGCTACTGTTCCCATTCCACCTGTATTAGGTCCCTTATTATCCTCCAATATAGTCTTATGATCCTTAGATGATATAAATGGAATTATAGTATTTCCATCAGTAATACTTAATATTGAAGCTTCCACACCTTGTAAGAATTCTTCAATTATAATTTCCTTACCTGCTCCTCCAAAAGTATCATTAATCATGAAATCATTAATGGCTAAAATTCCTTCTTCCTTAGTTTCAGCTATAACAACTCCCTTACCTGCAGCAAGTCCATCAGCTTTTATAACTATTGGATATTCCGCCTTTTCCAAATAATCTAAAGCCTTCTTTGAATCCCTAAATGCCTCGTAGGCCGCAGTTTTAACTCCATATTTTTTCATAAAATCCTTTGCAAAGGTTTTGCTGCCTTCAAGAGTTGATGCTTTCTTACTAGGTCCAAATATTTTTAGATTATGACTTTTAAATAAATCTACTATACCATTACATAGATACACTTCTGGTCCAACTACAGTTAAATCTATAGAATTATCTAAAGCAAAGTTTAGAAGTTTATCATTATCTGTTAAATTAATATTTTCACATTTATGTTCCATAGAGGTTCCACCATTTCCTGGAGCACAATATATCTTTGAAACCCTATCACTTTCACCGAGTTTCCATGCTATAGCATGTTCCCTTCCACCATTTCCTATGACTAAAATTTTCATAAAATCACCTCAAGTTTAACTTATAGGATACTAATGTTTAAAATGTCTCATACCTGATAAAACCATAGGTATTCCATACTCATTACATGCTTCAATGCTCTCATTGTCTCTCATAGATCCACCTGGCTGAATAATTCCTTTTATATTATGTTTACTAGCTTCATCTACACAATCTCTAAATGGGAAGAACCCATCAGAAGCAAGGATTACTCCATTTCCAGCTCTATCTATAGCTTGAGTTGTAGCCCAAATTCTATTAACTTGTCCACCAGCTATTCCCTTGGCCATACCATCCTTAACTACTACTATAGCATTAGACTTTACATATTTACAAACCTTCATTCCAAATATCATATCACTCATATGTTTCTTTGAAGGTTTTGCTTCTGTAACTACTTTTAATTCCTCATAAAGCTTTCTATCTACATCCTGTACTAATATACCTCCATCTACAGAAATAACTTCTTTTTTATCACTTGGTTTACTCGTACATTTTATAATTCTTAGATTCTTCTTTGTTTTAAGTACTTCTAAAGCTTCTTCTTCGAACTCAGGCGCAATAACAATTTCTAAGAAAGTTTTTTTCATTTCTTCTGCTGCCTCTTTAGTTACTTTAGTATTAAGTGCTACTATTCCTCCAAAAATTGAAACATTATCACAGCTATATGCTTTACTATAGGCATCTAAAGCGGATTTTCCCACTGCAACTCCACAAGGTGTATTATGTTTTAGAGCACAACAGGTAATTTCTTCAAATTCGTTTGCTACTTTCCAAGCTATATCCATATCCTTTATGTTATTGTAAGAAAGTGCCTTACCATTTAATATTTCAATGTTATTAAGCATTCCAGTTTTATTTGTATTAGTAAATACAGTAGCTTTTTGATGAGGATTTTCTCCATATCTTAAATCTTCCATTTTTTCATAAGATAATGATAAATACTTATTTGAATGCTTATCCTTATTCTCCATGTGGTTTAATAGGTATTCACATATTGCACTATCATAGGCTGTGGTTAAGTTAAATACCTTCATAGCAAGATATTTACGAGTTTCAAAGGAAACTTCTCCACTTTCCTTCATTTCCTCCATGACTATTTTATAATCTTCTACATCACTTATTACTACCACATCTTTAAAGTTTTTAGCAGCACTTCTAAGCATTGTTGGACCACCTATATCTATAAATTCTACTGTTTCTTCAAAGGTTAATCCCTCATTAGCTTTTTCAAAGAAAGGATATAGATTAACACATACTAAATCTATAGTATCTATATCTCTTTCTTTTAAAGTCCTCATATGCTCCTCATTATCTCTAATAGCAAGGATACCTCCATGAACTACAGGGTGTAGTGTTTTTACTCTTCCATCTAACATTTCCGCCGCCTTTGTAACTTCTGCTACTTCTTTAACTTCTATGTTATTTTTCTTTAAAAGACTATAGGTACCACCAGTAGATATAACTTCTATCCCATGCTCTACTAAGAATTTTGTAAACTCTACAATTCCATTCTTATCATAAACACTTATTAAAGCTCTTTTCATAATTTCATTACTCCTTTATAATAACTTTTCTATCCTCTATAAAAATCTTATGCTCACTCATAAGCTTTATAGCTAATGGCAAAGCTTTATGTTCTTCTTCTAATATTCTTTTTTGTAGCTTTTCTGGAGTGTCATCTGATTTTACATTTACTACATTCTGGATAATTATAGCTCCTGTATCTGTATTTTCATCTACAAAATGTACTGTACATCCACTAAACTTTACACCATAATCTATTGCAGCTTCATGAACTTTAATTCCATACATTCCTTTTCCACAAAAACTTGGAATAAGTGAAGGATGAATATTAATTATTTTCTCTTTAAAACCATCTACTAGAGGAGATGATATAATTGATAAATATCCCGCAAGCACAATTAAATCTACCTTATCCTTTAATACTTCATAAATTTTATTGCTTAGCTCTTTCTTATATATCCTTCTATCTAAAACTAAAGTATCAATATTGTGTGCTCTAGCTCTTTCTATTCCATAGGTTCCTTCTCTATCACTTATGACATACTTAATATTTACATCTTTTAAATATCCATTTTTAATGCTATCAATGATAGACTGGAGATTAGTTCCTCCACCAGAAACTAATACTGCTATATTAAGCAAACTCCTCCACCCCCAGTTTGTACTTTACCTATTTCATAAGCTTCTTCTCCAAGAGCTTTAAGTTCATTAATCACATCATTTTTAACAGAGCTATCTACCGCAAGAACCATACCTATTCCCATGTTAAATGTATTAAACATATGATACTCATCTACGCCTTTATTAATTAAATATTGGAATATAGGTTGTCTTGGGAAAGAATCCTTTTTTATCTCTGCTGTAAAGTTATCTTTAAACATTCTTGGTACATTTTCATAAAATCCACCGCCAGTTATATGTGACATTCCATGGATATCAAATTTCTCCATAAGTGCTAATACTGGCTTAACATATATCTTTGTTGGTTCTAATAGAATTTCTCCTAAGGTTCTTCCTTCAAGGACTTCATCATAATTCTCAACAACTTTTCTTACAAGGGAATATCCATTGCTGTGCACACCAGAAGAAGTTATGCCTATAAGTGCATCCCCTTCTTTAATTTTACTTCCATCTATAATTTCATCTTCATCTACAATACCAACAGCAAATCCTGCAAGATCATAATCTCCTAAATTATACATTCCTGGCATTTCCGCTGTTTCTCCTCCAATAAGTGAAGCATAACTTTGTAGACATCCTTCACTAACACCTTTTACAATATCACTAGCTATTAGAGAATCTAATTTTCCACAAGCAATATAATCTAGGAAAAATAATGGCTTAGCACCATGACATAGAATATCATTAACACACATAGCTACACAGTCTATACCTACTGTATCAAATTTTTTAAGCTTAATTGCAATTTCAATCTTAGTTCCTACTCCATCAGTACCTGAAACTAGTACAGGTTTTTTATATCCTTCCGGTAATTTTACCATTCCAGCAAAACTTCCTATCCCATTTAAAACTGATGAAGTTAAAGTTCTTGCTGTATATTCTTTCATAAGTTTTACAGCTTTATAACCTTCTTCTATATTAACCCCTGCATCTTTATATGTTATCATTCTATATCACTCCTTACTAAAATTTAACTGGTGCTGATATTGGATACTCTCCATCAAAACATCCACAACAAAACCCATGATCACTATCAAGACATTCTAATAAGTCTTCTTTTGAAAGATAGACTAGACTATCTGCTCCAATAACTTCCCCTATTTCTTTTTCATTCATTTTCTCACCTATAAGCTGGCTTCTATAAGGTATATCAATACCATAATAACAAGGATATTTAACCATAGGAGAACAAACTCTAAAATGAACTTCTGAAGCCCCAGCTTCCTTAAGCATAGTTACCAATCTCTTACTTGTGGTTCCACGTACTATAGAATCATCTATTAAAACGACTTTTTTACCAAAAACATTCTCTTTTATCACATTGAGCTTTACATTTACAGAAGCTTCTCTCTCTTCTTGTGTTGGAGCTATAAAAGTTCTACCAATGTACTTATTCTTAATAAGTGCCATATCTATAGGTATACCTGATGCCTTTGCATATCCCATTGCAGCTGACATTCCTGAATCTGGTACCCCAACTACTATATCAGCTTCCACAGGTGCCACTTCATAAAGTTTAATTCCTGCTTTATATCTAGAATTATTAACACTAATTCCATCTATAACACTATCTGGTCTTGCAAAATATATATATTCAAAAGAACATGTGGCAAGCTTTGATTTCTCACCAAACTTTATGGATTTTACACCTTCTTCATTAATTACAACTACTTCACCAGGCTCAACATCTCTTATAAATTCAGCACCTGTAGCATTAAGTGCACAACTTTCTGATGATAATACATAACTTTCATTTATTTTACCAAGACATAGCGGTCTAATTCCATAAGGATCTCTGACTCCTATTAACTCATTTTCAGTTAATATTACAATAGCAAAGGAACCTTTTATTGCTTGCATAGAATCAATTACACTTTGAAGTATACCTTTCTTAGCACCTCTAGAAATAAGGTTTATAATTACCTCAGTATCAGTAGATGTTTGAAACATACACCCTGATTCTTCTAAAAGTTCTTTAATGATATCAGCATTAGTTAAATTTCCATTGTGAGCTATAGCAATGTTTCCTAGCTTAAATTTTCCCATAAGTGGTTGAGCATTTTTTAATGAACTTCCACCTGCTGTAGAATATCTTACATGCCCAATTGCACCATACCCCTTTAATTCCTTTAGGGTTTTCTTACTAAATATTTCAGATACAAGACCCATATCCTTATGGCAATTCATATCGCTTCCATCAAAGGTTGCTATTCCTGCACTTTCTTGACCTCTATGTTGAAGGGCATAAAGACCATAGTATGTCCTTTTTGCCACATCTAAATTATCCTTTTTACTATATATACCATATACCCCACACTCATCATGAAATTTATCTTCATCATAACACTCATATCCATCGTAACTAGAAGCCTTAAACTTAAAATCCATTACTGTTTCCTCCTAAATAATACTCTTGCCAATGATTAATTACTTAATTCTTTCAAGCACCTTTGTATATCCTTCTACTAAATCTCCTAGCTCTCTTCTAAATCTATCTTTATCAAGCTTTTCTCCTGTTTTAAGATCCCATAATCTACATGTATCTGGGGAAACTTCATCTGCTAGTAATATTTGTCCATTAAGTTTTCCAAATTCCAATTTAAAATCTACTAATTTTATATCTTGATTCAAGAAAAATTCAGTAAGTATTTTATTTACTTTAGAAGCTTGGTCATATATATAATCTAGCTCCTCTTTTGTAACTATTCCTAAGGCCATAGCATGATAGTCATTCATTAAAGGGTCTCCTAAATCATCATTTTTATAACTAATTTCAAGTACCGTAGTCTTAAGCTCTGTACCCTCTTCAACCCCATATCTCTTAGCCATACTTCCAGCAGCTATATTTCTAACTATAACTTCTAGCGGAATTATATCTACTTTCTTACATATTTGTTCTCTATCACTAATTTTTTCAACAAAGTGAGTCTTTATTCCTTTTTCTTTTAACATTTCAAAGATTATGGAACTGATAGTATTATTTAGTATTCCCTTTGAAGCGATTGATGCCTTCTTCTCACCATTAAAAGCAGTTGCATCATCCTTGTAGTAAACTAGTACTTCATCTTCCTTTTCAGTTTTAAATATTCTCTTTGCTTTTCCTTCATAAATAAAATTTTTCATATCCATTATAATTCTACCCCCGCTTCATTTTCCTTTATAAAATTTTCTTTCATATTTTTTCTATATTCCTTTAATTTATCTTTAATTTCTGGGTACTTTACTGAAAGTATTTGTACTGCCATCATTCCACCGTTATAACTATTATTTATTCCTACAGTAGCCACTGGAATTGATTTTGGCATCTGTACTATTGAATAAAGAGAGTCCACGCCATTTATAGCTGCATTTATTGGAACCCCTATTACTGGTATAATAGTTTTTGAAGCTATAACTCCTGGAAGATGAGCTGCTAACCCTGCTCCAGCTATAATTGCTTCACAGCCTTCTTCCTCTAGTTTTTTTAAAACTTCTGTTAATTTTTCTGGCACCCTATGAGCTGACAACACATGAGCTTCGAAGGGGATATTAAATTCCCTTAAGCATTTCGCTGCACCTCTCATTACCTCTGTGTCTGATTTACTTCCAAATATAATTGCTACCTTCATTTAGTTCTCCTCCACATCTACAAATCTTATTTAAAATACTTAACTCCACTCTGGAAGATTTTCATATCATGTTCACCTAATACATTTTTAATAACACCATTTCCTACTCTCTCACTATGAGCCATCTTTCCAAATACTCTTCCATCTATACTTGTGATTCCTTCAATTGCGTATACAGATCCATTTGGATTAAAGTTTATATCATAGGTTGGATTACCGCTATTATCTACATACTGAGTTGCAACCTGACCATTTTTAAATAATTCTCTTACCACATTTTCATTGGCAACAAATCTTCCTTCACCATGAGAAATTGGAACTTTATAAATTTCACCTTCATTACACTCACTAAGCCATGGTGATTTATTACTTACTATTTTAGTATTTACCATAGTACTTTGGTGACTTCCAATTAAATTATGGGTTAAAGTTGGGCTATCTTCAGCAATATCTCTTATTTCTCCATAAGGTACAAGTCCTAGTTTTATAAGAGCTTGGAATCCATTGCAAATTCCTAGCATCAATCCATCTCTATTGTTTAATAACTCCATAACAGCATTTTTAATTCTTTCATTTCTAAATATGGCATTTATAAACTTACCTGAACCATCTGGCTCATCTCCCGCTGAAAATCCTCCAGGTAACATAATTATTTGAGATTCTTTTATATTTTTCTCCATATTCAATATAGATTGCCCTATATGTTCAGGAGATAAATTATTAAATATTACAGTTTCAACCAATGCCCCTGCTTTTAAGAAAGCCCTCTCACAATCATATTCACAGTTTGTTCCAGGGAAAATCGGAATAAGCACCTTAGGTTTTGCAATCTTAATCATTGGTGATACTTTTAAATTTTCATCTCTTTTGCTTCTATCAGATAAAATTTCGTCCTTCATTTCAATATGATTTATTTTATCTTTTCCGTAGTTTTTATTGAAAATTTCTTCAAGGCCATCTTCATATGAACTAGCTAACTTATTTAAGTTAATTTTTTCATTTACTCTTACTATTGCATGTTCTTCTATTGTATCTCCAAGATAAATTATGTTTTCATTATTCATATTAAAGTCCTGGTCAACTTCTAGTATGATAGATCCATACCCAAATCCTTGAAGCTGCTCCATAGATACTTTCTCATTTAATTCAATACCTATGTTATTTCCAAAGCACATTTTAGAAATAGTTTCTAAAGCACCACCATAATTTATACTTCCACTTGCTAAAATTTTTCTTGACTTTATTAGTTCACTTACCAATCTATAGTTATTATTTAACACTTTAAAATCTGGAGTAAAATCTTCCTTCATAGGAGCATTTACAACTATAACTTTACTCCCAACTTTCTTAAAGTCATTACTTATCGTACTTTCTATGTTTCCTGTAGTCACAGCAAAACTTATTAATGTAGGCGGAACCTTTAGGTCTTTAAATGTTCCAGACATACTATCCTTGCCACCTATTGCTGCTATTTCTAAATTGTGCTGTGCATAAAGCCCTCCAAGTAATGCTGCAAATGGTTTTCCCCACTTTTTAGGGTCATCTCCTAACTTTTCAAAATACTCTTGGAAAGAAAGATAAATTCCATTTAGATCTCCACCTAAAGCTACTAGTTTAGTAACACTCTCTACCACTGCATATAATGCTCCATGGAAGGGGCTCCATTTCGAAATTTTGGGATTAAAACCATGGGCCATTAAAGCTGTAGTAGTAGTCTCTCCACTTTCCACTGGTATCTTAAATACCATCCCATCCACTTGAGTTCTTTGAGTTTCTCCTCCATATGGCATTAATACTGTATTTCCTCCTATGGTGGAGTCAAATATATTCATAAGACCCTTTTGTGACATCGCATTTAAGTCCTTAGACACTTCTTCAAAAGCTTCCTTTAATGATAACTTAGTATTTTTCTTGTTAAAGTAGTTATCTTCTTCTTTTGGTGCAGTAACCTGAACCTTACCATAAGTACTAGCTCCATTTGTATCTAAGAAATCTCTCTTTAGATTAACTATTTCTGTTCCTTGCCATGTAATAATCATGGATTTTTCTTCAGTAACCATTGCCACTACTGTAGCTTCTAAATTTTCTTCCTCACAAAGAGTTATAAATTTCTTTACATCCTTTTGCGAAACCACTACAGCCATTCTTTCTTGTGACTCTGATATAGCTAATTCAGTTCCATCTAAACCTTCATATTTTTTCTTAACTTTATCTAAGTTAATTTTAATACCATCAGCAAGTTCTCCAATAGCTACAGAAACTCCACCAGCGCCAAAATCATTACATCTTTTTATCAATGTTGTAACTTCATTTTTTCTAAATAATCTCTGGATTTTTCTCTCTGTAGGTGCATTCCCCTTTTGAACTTCTGAACTACAGTTGTCAATGGATTTTTCATTGTGCTCCTTAGATGATCCTGAGGCTCCACCAATTCCATCTCTTCCTGTTCTTCCTCCAAGTAATATTACTACATCTCCTGGAGTTGGCACTTCTCTAATAACATTTTTTGCAGGAGCTGCTCCAATCACTGCTCCCACTTCCATTCTCTTAGCTACATACCCTTCATCATAAATTTCTCTTACATATCCTGTAGCAAGTCCAATTTGATTTCCATAGCTACTATATCCCTTTGCTGATTCCTTAGTAATCTTTCTTTGTGGAAGCTTCCCTACTAAAGTTTCCTCTATTGCTTTTCTTGGGTCTCCAGAACCAGTAATTCTCATAGCTCCAAATACATAACTTCTACCTGATAGTGGATCTCTTATAGCTCCTCCAAGACAAGTTGAGGCACCTCCAAACGGTTCGATTTCTGTTGGATGATTATGCGTTTCGTTTTTAAACATTAGAAGATACTTTTCTAGCTTACCATTAACATCCACATCGATAACTATACTACATGCATTTATCTCTTCAGATTGATCTAATTTTTCAAGTTTTCCATCTTTTCTTAGCTTCTTCATAGCTATAACTGCCATATCCATCAAAGTTATTGGTTTTTCTCTATCTTTATATACTTCTCTTCTGTAGTTCTTATATACTTCGAACCCCCTTTTAACAGGCCCTATATACTTTCCTTCCTCAAAATCTACTTCTGTTAATACTCTTTGAAAAGTAGTATGTCTACAGTGATCTGACCAATAAGTATCTAATACTTTTATTTCTGTAATTGTAGGATTTCTATCTTCTCTTTTAAAATGATCTCTTATAAGAACTATATCTCCAATACTTAAAGATAACCCTCTTTCCTTTAAAAAATTCTGCAATTCACTTTCTTTCATATTTATAAATCCATCAATTATCTCTACCTCTGATGGCAATTGTTGCTCTTCCATTATAATTTCTTTTTTCTTTAGTGAACTTTCCTTAGAATCTACAGAATTTATATAATAATTCTTTATTTTTTTAAGTTCTTCTTGGGTAACCTCTCCATATAAAGCTATTACTTTCGCTGTCTTAACTTGTGGAGCTTCCTTTTGTGTAATTAATTGAATACATTGAGCTGCTGAATCAGCCCTTTGATCATACTGACCTTCATGGTATTCAACTACAAAGTAATTACTTCCTTCTAAATCTATATTTTCCTCATATATATTGTCGGTATTCTTTTCACTTAATACCGTATATTTTATTGCTTCTAACTCTTCATTTGTAATACCACAAATGTCATATTTATTTATTAACCTTATATCATTTATGCTTTTTATTGATAATAAGTTTTTAACTTCTCTTAATAATTCTTGTGCATCCTTATTAAATTCTGATTTTTTTTCAACATAAATGGTGAATATTTTATTCATTAACGTATCCCCCTTTAATTAATACGAACATTATATAATATTATCTATTTATTATTCGTCTTTATTTATATAATAATACAAACATACAAAAAAATAAACCTTTATTTGAAAATTTCATATTTTTTTTATATGTGCTACACATATAATCCATTTTTTGATTTTTTCAAAACATTTTATGAATAAATTATGAATAAAAATAAAAACACTTATGGAATACTTCTTATATCCATAAGTGCTTTTATTTAATATATATTTTATCTATATTTACACAGAGCAGCTGCTCCTATAATACCACCATCATTTCCAATGTGGGATAATAAGATTTTTCCTACATCCATACCTTTATAATAAGTTATTTGAGATACTTTTTCCCTTATCATAGAAATAAGATACTCTCCTGCAGCTGATAAACCACCTCCTATAACAAAAACTTCAGGGTCTATTATAGAAATAATATTCATAATCCCTATAGCTAAATAATTTGTCATTCTATCAATTACTTTACAAGCTACCTTATCTCCTGCCTTAGCTTGGTCGAATATAACTTTTCCATCAATGCTATTTAAATTACCTTTAACTTCAGTTATAATAGATGAATCATTTCCTTCTTCTATCAATTTTCTTGCATGCATTACTATAGCTGTAGATGAAGAAAAAGTTTCCAAGCATCCATTTCTCCCACAATTGCAATTATAATAATTTTCACCCACTATCATATGCCCAATTTCAGAGCCTATTCCGTGAAACCCGTCATATATCTGTCTATTAATTATTATGCCTCCACCAATACCAGTTCCTAATGTTATTAAAACTCCAGTTTGACAGCCTTTCATAGCTCCAACTGCCAATTCAGCTACTCCAGCTACAGTAGCATCATTACCTACAGAAACCGGAATATTTAGTTTCTCCTCAATAGCACTCTTAATATTTACATTATTCCATCTAAGATTTACACACTCAATTATGGTTTCTCTTTTAGGATCTACTATTCCAGGTATTCCTATTCCTATACCTTGTATGTGAGATTTAGGTATACTATTAATATTTATAGTTCTAGAAATTAAAACTATTATATCTTCAATAATGTCATTGAATCCTCTTTCCCTCTTAGTAGAAATTGAATCTTTGTATATTAAGTTATTTTCACTATCTACAATACCAATTCCTATGTTAGTACCCCCTAAATCTATTCCTATATACATGTAAATCTCCTCCTATAGATCCTATATACATATATTAAATTAATTATGTTAATGCTTATCAATAATAAAATCAACATCTATTTATAATTTAACCTTATTTTATATAATGATAAATTAACTCCTTTATATAAGCAAAACTTTCTCTTACATAAAAATTTAATGACGTAATTACTTCATTTTTAGCACTATAACAATATATCTTTAATCCCGTATTAATTCCTATGTACTTAGCTCTAAACATATGAAATCTATTGGTTATTAATGTAACACTTATATTGTCCTTTTCTATACTTTTATTCTCCATTATTATTTTTGAAAACTCAAAATTCTCATAGGTATTAGTAGACTTTTCTTCCATTATTATATTATTCTTATCTACTCCATTACTTACTAGATATCTCTTCATAGCAAGAGCTTCAGTGATATCCTCATCTTTACCCATGCCGCCACTAACTATAATAGGTACAGTATCATGGATTTTATTATATTCTATAGCTTTATCTAATCTAAAACGTAAAGATTTAGATATTTGTTCCTTATTTATTCCAGCTCCTAATACTAAAACATAATCTGTAATACTGTCATCCTCAATAGTGCCTGTATATATAATTAATCCTTCTAATACAAAAAAAATTATAAGACCAATAGAAACAAGTACAGCTAATACTTTTCCCAAAGAACTTTCTATACGATTATTTTTTAAAATCCAGTGAGTTATATAACTCAATATGGCTAATATTAACCAGAACCCTGCAAAGGCTGCATGGAAATTAACTATCTTTAGAATACAGTAGTATACAATAGCAAACCATCCTATGCACAAAAAAATTGGATATAATTTCAATTTACTCATAAAATCATCCTCTTTTCACTATTTTTATGTTGGTAGCCATATAGTTTACTATAAAGAATGTAAGAGCACCACTAAAATCAATCAGTACATCTCTCACTTCAGAGCTCCTACCTACAATAAAACTCTGCAATAACTCATCGCTTAAAGCTACTAATACACATGATAATAAAATAAAAGAATTATTTTTCTTCTTACTGAAAGCTCCACAGGTGATGGTAACTAAACCACTCAATACTAAATATTCTGTGAAATGGGCTCCCTTTCTAACTATTACAGTCAATACTTCCTCCCTAGATTCATCTAATTTTAAAGTATCTAATATAATATTTACTATTATAGAGCTAGATCTTGAAGATTCCACCGCTGGTTTAGATGACATATAAAATATAAAGCAAATCCAAAAAATGGTTATAAATAATAGTATATTTTTTTTCTTAATACCCTCCACCCCTTTCAATAATTTCAAATTTTATTTTAAAAGCTCATATATAGCCATAGTATATATTTCTACTAAATCCATAAACTCATCTATATTAATAAATTCATCAACTTCATAATCTAACCCCTTGTTCCTAGGAAGTATAGGTCCAAAGGATACCAGATTACTTAGGACTCTTGCATAGGTTCCTTTTGAACTTACGTAAGGCTGTGATCCTTCATCACCTGTAACTTCTCTATACGCCTTCATAAGTTTTTTTACTACAAAGCTATCTTTAGAAAACGAAACTGACCTTAGATGACTTAGATTTTTTATCTTTAGAGAAGAATACTTAAAACCATCTTTAACTAATTCTAATACATCACTATATACATATGAGATAGGATGGGTAATATTGACCTTTATATCAACTCTATCACTATTTAAATTTATGGTACTCACATTAAAGGTAAAGTCACCGGAATCTTCATCTTGTAATTTACAATTTATTTTTTCTCCATTATATGAAGTAGAAATTAGTCTATTATATTCATGAACAAATTCCCTTTTATCAATAAACTCTTCAAAATTTTCAAGAAACTTTAGTCCGTAGGATATGGCATTTACGCCTTTATCAGGGGTATTGCTATCAGCTTCTTTTCCTATAAATTCTATATTCATAAGTTTATTTTGACTAATTGCTTCATATTTTATATTTTCAAGTTTTGAAAACCTTTTTAACTCCGTCTCAATTTTATCTTTAAATATATCTTCACAACTAAGAATAATACTAACTTTAGACGGTACAGTATCTATACTGTGTCCTCCAACTATTTGCACTATATTGATAGGTGCATCAAAACCACCTGAAAATTCCATATTAAGATCAAAATTCATTATACCCTTTTCTCCATATATTACAGGAAATACACCATCTGGAGTAAACCCAATATCTGGAGCTACTTCATATTCCTTATAATAATTTATGCTCTTTACTCCAGTTTCTTTATCAGCCCCTATAATCATTCTGATTTTTTTTCCTTCTGGAATTAGAGCCTCATCCTTTAAGAATTTCATAGCATATAGACAAGCTATTAACGGTGCCTTTGCCTTTACAATACCTCGTCCATATATCTTACCATCATAAATTTCTCCTAAAAATTGTGGTTTTGTCCACCCTTCACCTTCTTCGTTCACATCTACATGACATAAAACACCAATAGTATAGTCACCACATCCAGCATCTACTTGGCCACAGTATCCGCAAAAATTTTGACTTTTAAACCCCATATCTTTAGCTTTGTCTAAAACAAACCTAAGACTCTTGTGAATTTCTTCCCCGAAAGGCATATTGGGTTTTCTATGAGAAGCTACACTTCTTATTTTTACCAACTCTATTAAATCTTTTATAATATACTCTTTATTTGCATCTATATGTTCCTTAAACATAAATAACTTTAGAAGTTTGTACCAATAAGTACTGTACTTACTAAAGTTCACCTCCTTATATTTGAAAACTTTTATAACTTACAATAAATTCATTGTAAACCTATTCATTCCATTAATGAATTGTATTAGTAATTTGTCGTTACATACATCCTATTAAATTTATTATTCATATTTATTTATAACATAAATATTATCCAGATGAAATACTATTATGCAACCTTTACGTAATTTAACAACAAAATTTTATTATATATGGATACTGCTACATAATAAATATTTTATTATAACCATAATAAAAGAGTCTATTAATTAATTTATCAACAGGCTCTTTTACTATAAATATAATTTTTTATTTTCTATAAAACATGCTAACTACTTTAATATAGATTTATTACTATTTTTCTTTGAATTTTTATTTCGTACCAATGTGTTATATGCTTCTATTATTAAAACTACAGCAAGAATAAATAGTATTAATGCAATTATACCTAATATATAATTCGGTGTTGATGAGAAAATATAATCTTTAATTAATAAACCTAAAGCAGATAATGTTACAATAAACATGAATACCATAGGGATAATTGTTACTAACGCTTTCTTTCCACTCTTAGTAAGCCATGCTGTTATCGCTAAAAGTGCAAGAGCTGCTAAAAGTTGATTAGCGGATCCGAATATTGGCCAAATCTTATTATATCCGTAAAGTAGTAAACCAAAAGAAGCTAAAACAGTTATTCCAGTTGATACATACATATTTTTGCTAACAATATTATTTTTACCACTTTTCCCCTCACATAACTCTTGTAAAATATATCTACCAATCCTAGTAGCTGTATCCAGACTTGTAAGAGCAAAAGCTGAAAAGCACAAAGTAACAAACACTATACCTACTTGTTGAGGGACTCCGAATCCACTCATAAAATTAGCAACACCATTTGCAAATACAGCAGCAGGTGTACCTTCTGCTTTAGATACATAACCTACAGCTATGAGGGCTATAACAGCTACTATACCTTCAATTAACATAGAACCATATCCTATAAGTTTAGCATCTGGCTCTTCTTTATCAATCTGTTTAGATGTGGTACTTGAGCTTACAAGGGAATGAAAACCTGAAATAGCACCACAAGCAACAGTAACAAATAAGAATGGAAATAAAGTTTTTCCACCTATATTAAAACCATTAAAAGTAGCTAATTCCATAGCAGGTCTTTTTATTACTATTCCAAGAAGAGCACCTATAATGATTCCGTATAGTAGGAATGAGCATAAATAATCTCTTGGTTGTAATAATAACCACACCGGCAATGTAGATGCTAAGAAAATATATATTAGTAATAATATTTGCCATCCAAGCTTTGACAACTTAATAATTGGGAATGTATATCCTATATAAATACAAAATAGTAATAACACTATCCCTATTACTGAAGCTATTGATAACTTAGCACCCTTTTTAAACACACTAAATCCAAATACTACAGCTAATACTATAAATAGCATAGATGCTGTTCCAGCTCGTGCGCCCATCATATTTTCAGGAACAGCAGGATCATAGGCAAAGGTAGATGCACAAATATCTGTAAAAGCCGCTACTACCAATACAATTGTTACCCAGCCAAATATATTAAATAGTTTCTTTCCTTTCTCTCCAATGTTTACTTTAATAACTTC
Source organism: Clostridium sp. UBA5988 (assembly GCF_002435615.1). Lineage (NCBI taxonomy): Bacteria > Bacillati > Bacillota > Clostridia > Eubacteriales > Clostridiaceae > Clostridium > Clostridium sp. UBA5988. The sequence goes on from NZ_DJBA01000011.1 coordinate 36,402, forward strand.
ACCTATTGTTTTACCATCATGCCTAACAGAAGCAACTAATGATCCAAAATCATGAACTCCACCTATAAAGATACTTCCTATGATTATCCATAATAATACAGGTAACCATCCAAATATAGCTGCTTGAATAGGTCCTGTTATTGGACCTGCTCCAGCTATAGATGAAAAATGGTGTCCAAGTAATACCTTTGAATTTGTTGGACAATAGTCTACATCATCCCTTAGTGTATGTGCTGGAGTTTTTCTTTTCGGATCAATCCCAAATTTTTTAGCAAGAAAGGCTCCGTAAGTCACATAGGCTACAATGAATATAGCTATGCAAATTAATAATAAAGCTAATGAATTCATACCAAAACCCCCTTTATATTTAAAACAAGGTCATAAATTTATAAACCTTATTTTTAACTAAGTTATATTAAACTAAGGAAATACCGATGATAGATTAAATTATATTGACCTTATCAAAGGTTAAACTATGAACTATATCTTTAGATATTTTATTATGATATATTTCACCATTATTTAAATCTACTACGATAAGCCTTAAAACACTCCAACCATAAAAACCCATTTTGTAATTTTTAGTAAAATTAAATCTTTTAATTTTTCTTATCATATCTTCATCATTTATGTTTTTAGTCACAAGTATTCCTGTTATGTAGGTTGTTTTATGATTCTTGTGAGGATTAACTATACTTAATGAACATTTCTTAAGATAATTTATGAACTCATCTAAAAATTTCTCATCGACCCTATCTTCACTGACTACCAAACAATGTTCATTACACTCATATTCATCAATTATTTTATTTCTAGAAATAAAGCTTCTTCCAAACTTCATATTCCAAATTCCATAAATATCTATTCTTTTATTCAATAAGGTCTTATTTATTTCTAAATTAAAATTACTAGAAAATACTTCTGCAAGATGATTTAAATAACTTAATTTATCCATATATCCTCCTAAAATATGTTATACTTATTTTTATGCTCATTTTTGTTGAATTATAATAATTATGAAAAATTAACATAAACATTTCAAAATCACATATATTTTTAATCATTTCTATTTTTAATTTATAATAATTTTTTCATTTATGGATAACATAAAAATCTACACTATAAAATAATTTAATATAGAAATTTAATAGTTTTACATATATAATGAAAATACATTAAGAGTTTACTTTATTAGAATAATTTAAAATAATACGCAATTATTAAAGAGAGGATCTGAATAAATGAAAATTAATGATGATTTATTAAGAAAATATGCAAGACTTAGTGTATCAATTGGTGTAAACGTACAACCCGATCAAATTCTTGTTATAAAATCACCTGTAGAATGTGCTAATTTCACAAGAATGATTGTTGATGAGGCTTATAAAATTGGAGCAAAAGAAGTTGTTGTTCATTGGAATGATGAAGAATGTGCTAAATTCAAATATCTTAACTCCCCTATAGAGGTTTTTGAATCATATCCAGATTGGATGAAAGAATCCATGCTCACCTATGCAAAAGAAGGAGCTTGCTTTTTAAGTATAAGTGCATCAAATCCTGAGCTACTAAAAGATGTAGATCCTAAAAAAATTGCAGCTGCACAAAAATCCTCTAGCATAGCTACGAGAGAATTTAGTGAAAGACTTATGAGTAATAAAAATTCTTGGTCTATAATAGCTCTACCAACTAAAGGTTGGGCAACCAAAGTATTCCCTATCCTTTCCGAAGATGAAGCAATAAATAAACTATGGGAAAACATATTTAATATAGTACGTGTGGATCAAGAAAATCCAGTTAAAGCTTGGGAGTATCACAAGAAAAATTTAATTGAAAAAATCAACTACCTTAATGGTAAAAACTTTAAATCTCTTCACTACACAAACTCTCTAGGTACAGACTTAAATTTAGAGCTTGTGGATAATCATCTATGGATAGGTGGTGCAGAATACACTCCAGAAGGAATAGAATTTATTGCAAATATGCCTACAGAAGAGATTTTTTCAATGCCTAAGAAAACAGGAGTTAATGGTAAGGTATTTAGCTCAAAGCCTCTAAACTATGGTGGCAACTTAATTAATAACTTCTCCCTTACCTTTAAAGATGGTAGAGTTGTTGATTTTGAAGCTAAAGAAGGCTATGAGTCCTTGAAGTCTTTAATCGAAACTGATGAAGGATCTCATTTTCTTGGAGAAGTTGCTTTAGTTCCATTTAACTCTCCTATTTCAAATTCTAATATAGTTTTCTTTAACACTCTATATGACGAAAATGCTTCATGTCACTTAGCCTTAGGTAAAGCATATAACTTATGTATTAAGGATGGAGTAAACAAAACTACTGAAGAAGTTTTAGCTCTAGGTGGCAATGATTCTTTGACTCATGTTGACTTCATGATAGGAACTTCAGATTTAAATATTACTGGTTTTGGCTTTGATGGTTCAAAAACTCCTATATTTATAAATGGCAATTGGGCTATATAATTGTTAAATATCACTTTATAAATTTAATTTTATATGTTTTAGTATCAACTTCAAAGAATAACTTATAGATAATTNNAATTATCTATAAGTTATTCTTTTTTAAGTTTAAAATATAGTTATTATAATTTAGTAATAAAGTTTTAATACTTTTTGTGTATTTATGTTGTAAAATATTAATTGTAAATCATAAAAAATGTTTAAAATAAAAGGTGGTGCTCAATAGTATGTCAAATTTCAATATTTTAGTAGTAGATGATGAGGTTGAAATATGTAATGCTATAGAAATATATTTAAAGCGTGAAGGACTAAACGTATTAAAGGCCTATGATGGGATTGAAGCTCTTCAGATTCTAGAAGAAGAAAAGATTCATTTAATATTATTAGATGTAATGATGCCTAAACTTGATGGTATAAAAACATGTTTAAGAATTAGAGAAAACAGAAATATACCTATAATAATTCTGTCCGCTAAATCTGAAAACCTTGATAAAATTATTGGATTAAATAGTGGTGCTGATGATTATATAACTAAACCTTTTAATCATCTTGAACTTATAGCTAGGGTTAAATCTCAACTAAGAAGATATGAAAAACCTCTTGATATAGAAAATGTGAATTTAAAAGATAAAATTGTAATTAAAGACTTAATTATTGATACAACTCTAAAATCTGTAACGCTAAGGGATGAACCTGTAAAACTGACGGCTACAGAGTATGGGATATTGCTATTACTAGCTTCTAATATCGGTAAAGTTTTTTCTATAAAAGAGATATATGAAAATGTATGGAAAGCTCCATTTTATCATAGTGAGAATACAGTAACTGTTCACATTAGAAGAATGCGTGAAAAAATTGAAATTAATTCTAAAGATCCAGAATATATAAAAGTTGTCTGGGGAGTTGGATATAAAATTGAACAGCCGAATTAAAGGAGGATTATACATTGATTTCTACTATTAAAAAATTAATTAAAAAATGGATTAATACCTCTAACCAAAATATAAGTTTAATTGAAATACTGATAATTTTTATTATAGGTATAACTGTTCTTCCAAAATTTATTCAAATAACTTTATCTGATTATGATAATTATACTAATAGATATAGTTTCTATGGAACTGCTATTATTAATGAAAAAACTTTTAAGAATGAGATGCTGCAAAACGATGTCATCGATTTCAGAGAAAATTTACTAAGTGTTACAGAAGGATTCTCCAAAATTCTCTACTGCAAAACTGATAGTGATGCAAAAGTTATTCAAAACTCTTTAGAAGTTTCTCTTACTGGTGATATTGGAGTTTTACTGATTGATAAAACTAATAATAGGTGGTTTTCTAATAGAAATTGGTTTTCAGATTATCCTTTCAATGAACTTCCACCTAAAGATGCCTTAATAAAACTATCCAAAGAGGATGATGTAGTGGTATATAGTTCAAATAATTTATCCCATTACTCAGCACCAAGAGGTTACTATACCGGAGCATATACCTCTCCTAATGCTGAATTAGAGGAGCTTTACTTTATTCGTGGTACTAAATATAGTAATATGGCAGACTTTATAAGATTTAGATTTTATTTTTCTATTCCTCTATTAATTATATTTATAATTTTAGTAATTAAACAATTTTTCTGTATTAAAACCTTTGGAGCAAAAGAATATATACATAATTTTAATAATTTACTTATTTTTAGGATAATAAAATCTATTAATATTTTTTTCGTAAATATTAAGGATGTATTTAGAAGCTTATTTTTCGATACTACACTAATAGGACTTTTTATTTTTTGGGTAATGTATTTACCTCTATCCTATGTGTTTAATTCTAACGATTACTTTTTTTACTTCAATCAGGATCTTACTAACACCTTTGTAATTTCAACTATATTTATAATTATAGCAAGTACATGTGTAAGATATTTAGAGGGCGTAAATAATAAGAAAAATTTAATTAAATATCTTAAAAAGATTGAAGATGGAGATATGCATGTAGATATAAATACTAAAAATCTTGGTACTTTATCCAACTTAGCTATGGAAATAAACAATTTAAAAGTAAGCTATAACAAAAAAGTTGAAGAAGGAATTCGAAGTGAGAAGTTAAAAACTGAACTTATAACTAATGTATCTCATGATTTAAAGACTCCATTAACTTCCATAGTAAATTATGTAGACATACTTAAGGATGAATCTCTTGATAAAAGCGAAATAAAGGATTATGTTACCATTCTAGACAATAAATCAACTAAGCTAAAAAAGCTTGTTGAAGACTTATTTGAAATGTCAAAAATGAACTCTGGACAAATTATTTTAAATAAAAGCGATGTAGATATTGTAGAACTAATTCATCAGAGTCTAGGAGAACTAAGTTTTTTAGGTGAAAATAAGAATCTTGCCTTTAAAGTAATTGGGAATAAAGATTGTCACCTTCATCTAGATGGTGCAAGAATTTCAAGGGTTATGGATAACTTAATATGCAATGCTATAAAATATTCACTTGAAAACTCTAGAATTTATCTTGAAGTTATAGAATATGAAGAGGAATGTGAGATAATAGTAAAAAATATATCAAAATATGATTTAGATTTTAATGAAGATGATATTCTTGAAAGATTTGTTAGAGGCGATAAATCTAGAAACTCCACAATAGATGGTTCTGGTTTAGGTCTTGCTATTTCTAAAACTATAGTAGAACTCCATAAAGGCACACTTAAAGTGAAATGCGATGGAGACTTATTTAAGGTAATAATTAAACTCCCTAAATCTTAGAATATAAAATTAGATAAACTTCACAAAGCTACCTTAAAGCTATAAAGTATAGGTAGCTTTTTTTATATTTTCTCAATATCTTCATTTTTGTAGTACTTTTCTCTAAACTCTCTATATTCATCTAAAATATTTTTATTCTCTTCTATAAAGCAATTAAATATATTTAAATTATCTACAGTATCACTACCTACCACATGCTCAATTAACTCTGTTTCTATGAGAATATCACTATCTGAACCTAAAAATTCCAAAAACTTTTCTATTGTATTATGCCTAAATAAAAGATATTTACCTACCTTTATACCTAGCGCAGTAAGTCTTATAATTCCATACTTTTCATAATCAATCAAACCTAGCTTACCAAGCTTCTGCATCATCTTGGATGCTGAAGAATCCCTAACATTTAACATTGTAGAAAGCTTATTAAGTCTTACATAATCCTCCCCATCCATAGTACATCTATAAAGCATCTCTACATAATCTTCCATGGATGCAGTGATTAATCTATCATCAAATAGCTTCTGCTCATATGCTCTGACTGTATAAAACTTTTTATCCATTACTATATCCTCCATATTCTATAAATTACATTTTGCTCCTTAACAAATTTTCAAACTACCATTTTTATTACATATTTATATAGATTATAGACACTAGAATAAAAGCAATTAAACACTATTAAATATTTCTACTATATTTTTTAATAGTATTTTTAAATAGTATCACAAATATATAAATAATCATATGTTAGAGTAGGGAAAGATTTTTTCCCTATTCTAACTAATTAAATATATGATTAATTAAAAATAATTAGAAGTACTATAACTTACTTAATCTATTAAAAATACAAGAAGTTTAAAAGGAGAATAACAATATGAATAAGAATTCAAATCTTTATATAGAATCATCTCAAATATTACCCTTAGCAGATTTATCTATTGGTAAAAAATGCAAAGTAAAAACTCTTACTTCTAGCGGAACTATAAGACGCAGAATGCTTGATCTTGGGCTTATATCCAATACAGAAATAGAAGTTCTTAATCAAAGTCCTTCTGGTGATCCTGTAGCTTATTTGATTCGTGGAGCAGTAATTGCAATTCGTAAGGAAGATGCTTCTAACATATTAGTTGAAGCACTTTAATGTAGAAAGTCTACTATGGGTTTTCATTATAAAAATAAAATAGATTAATTTTATTCTTATTTCTAAAAGACTATAGGCTTCAGATAAAGTATTAACTTAACCTGAAGCCTATTAATAGACATTTAAAATAATACGCCTCTAAACTTTTCATAATTATATAAAATTAAATAATACAATACTTTATTATAGGAGGTTTTATAATGGGATTAACTAATCAATCCACTGGGGTTAGTGCATTAGAAAAAGAACTTAACATCGAGCGTGCTTCCCCCTCAGATAAAATAATTGCTCTGGCCGGTAATCCTAATGTAGGTAAGAGTACAATTTTTAATAGTTTAACTGGACTTAATCAACACACTGGAAATTGGCCTGGAAAGACTGTATCAAATGCGCAAGGTAGATATACTCACAAGGATAAATCTTTCATATTAGTTGATATACCTGGGACCTACTCTCTTATGGCTAATTCTGTAGAAGAAGAGGTTGCTAGAGACTTTATATGTTTCGGAAATCCTGATGCCACTATAGTTATCCTTGATGCTACTTGTCTAGAAAGAAACTTAAACTTAGCACTTCAAACCATAGAAATAACTGACAATGTAGTAATATGTGTAAACTTACTAGATGAAGCTAAACGAAAAGGAATTAATGTTGACTTAACAAAACTTTCCTTACTTCTTGGTGTTCCTACTGTAGGTACTAGTGCTACAACGGGAGATGGTCTTAAAGAATTAATGGATATAGTATATAACCTTACAAATAATAAAGTGCCTATAAATCCGATTAAAATTAAGTATGATAAAGTTTTAGAAGATTCTATCTCATTAATAGAGCCAGAAGTAAAATTAGCTCTAACAAATGTTAATTCTAAAATTAATCCTAGATGGATTTCTTTAAAATTACTAGAAAATGACCCTAGTCTAATTCAATCGTTAAATAAATATTTAAATATTAACATGTTAAACAATGAAATAATTAAAGAAAAGATAATAGAAGCAACTAATCTTTTAACCACTTATAACATAACGGGAGAACATTTTAGGGATATATTAGTAACTACTTTAGTAAGTAAAGCCGAAAAAATCAGCATGAAAGTGGTTACAAAAGAGAATTATAAATATAATATTACTGATAGAAAAATTGATAGAATTCTTACATCTAAAATATATGGAATACCTATAATGATTTTACTTTTATGTGTTGTTTTTTGGATAACAATTACAGGTGCTAATTACCCTTCATCCCTTTTATCTACTGCACTCTTCTGGATTGAAGATAAACTTAGTGTATTTTTACTAGGTTTAGGTGCACCCTGGTGGCTAGAAGGTGTTCTAATAAAAGGAATTTACAGAACCTTAGCCTGGGTTATTGCTGTAATGCTTCCTCCAATGGCTATCTTTTTTCCATTATTCACACTTCTTGAAGATTTAGGATATTTACCTAGAATAGCTTTTAATTTAGATAACTTCTTTAAAAAAAGCTGTGCATGCGGAAAACAAGCTCTTACTATGTGCATGGGATTTGGCTGTAATGCAGCAGGAATAATTGGATGCAGAATTATAGACTCCCCTCGAGAAAGGCTAATTGCAATTATTACAAATAATTTTGTACCTTGTAATGGACGTTTTCCAACTTTAATTGCTATAATCACCATGTTCTTCGCTGGAACTTTTGTTGGACCATCACAATCTATTATATCTTCATTAATTCTAACATGTGTAATCCTATTAGGAGTATTTATGACCCTAATGATTTCCAAAATTCTATCTAAAACTATACTTAAAGGAGTACCATCATCCTTTACTCTAGAACTTCCCCCTTATAGGAAACCACAAGTGGGGAAAATAATAATCCGCTCTATATTGGATAGAACTCTATTCGTTTTAGGTAGAGCAGTTGTTGTAGCAGCACCTGCTGGATTAGTTCTTTGGATAATGGCTAATATTACAATTGGAAACTTTAGTCTACTAGCTCATTGTGCTAATTTTTTAAATCCTTTCGCCAATTTAATAGGCTTAGATGGTTATATATTAATGGCATTTATACTTGGTTTTCCTGCTAATGAAATTGTAATTCCTATAATTATTATGAGTTATACAGCCACTGGAAGTTTATTGGAATTTGATAGTTTAATTCAACTAAGACAACTTCTGATTTCAAATGGTTGGACATGGCTCACAGCATTAAATGTAATGTTATTTTCTTTAATGCACTGGCCATGTAGTACAACTTGTTTAACTATAAAAAAGGAAACTCAAAGCTTTAAATGGACCGCCATTTCCTTTGCAATTCCTACCATAACAGGTATTGTAATTTGTTTTACCATAACAACTCTAGTTCGAATTCTAGGCCTTGCTTAAACATTTAAATAAAAAACAGAGTTTACACACTCTGTTTTTTATTCATTGCTACTTTTACCTTACCCATAAAAACTAAAATTATTTTCTATACTTTGCACTAAAGCACTTCCTTCAATTCCTTTAAATATAGAATTTACTGTATATTCCTTAACCTGATCATAAGATTGAAAAATTCTTTGAGCTGAAATACAGTCATTATACACTTTCCAATATCCACACAATAAACACTTCTTATCATTACAGTTCATAAAATCTTTGACGTCATTAATTGGTATTCCTAAAAAAACACCTAATTCATGTGGACAGTTAAATTCTTTATATCTATTTTTTAACACATTTAAATATTCTAAAATAGTTCCATTTTCTGAATAGCCTAGACCAATTAAAAATTCTTTATTTTCTTCTTTACCTATATATTTTTCAAGTAAACTCTGATTATAAATTAATACTACAATTGAATCATCAGATTCTCTTAGTTCTATAAAGTCAAGACCTATACTTTGAATAAACGCTTTTCCCATTGAACCCCAGCTACTATATAAATCTCTATTATATTTTTTAAAAGTAATAGTAGCAGCCGGTTTAACCTTTGCAATCACCAATGAAGTATTATAAATTAAAAAGTTTTTAATATATTCTTCACCATTCATAGATTCTAACTTATTATAAAATTCTAAACATGTCATTTTCATTACCTACCTATAAAAGTGTTATTTTTTTACCAAAATCTATACATTCATCTTCATCTTCTGGTTCGCCACAAATTATTAAACAGTCCTCTTTTATTTCACATCCATAAGAAAGCATTCTATATTTTCATAATACATCCCTTTTAATTGAAAACTGTTCTCAATTAAACAATAACTAATCTTCACATTGTTGTCAATAGTTTTGATAATTATTCTCAATTAAATAGTAACAAATAAATCATAATCCTATTATGCTTGTATATGTATGGTTTTATACTTATTAAAGCTCTTTAGATAAATAATAGAAAGCATCTTTCTATTGAGCTGATATCAAATTGATAGATATCAGTTAATATTCTAGAAAAATGCTTCTTATATTATATATTTTATTTATTTTTCTTATCTCTAATTGCAGCTTTTATAAATCCTTTGAATAAAGGATGAGGATTATTAGGTCTTGATTTCAATTCTGGATGAAATTGCACTGATACATACCACGGATGATCTTTTATTTCAACAATTTCTACCAATCTATCATCGGGGCTTGTCCCAGTAATATTCATACCTTTCTCAACAATTTCTTCTCTAAACTTATTATTAAATTCATACCTATGTCTATGTCTTTCATTTATCAATATTTCATCATATTCACTAGCCACTATTGAATTTTTGTCTAGTTTACATGGATATAAACCAAGTCTCATAGTACCACCTAAGTTTTCAATTTCTTGTTGATCTGCCATTAAATCTATTACTGGATATTTGGTATTTGGGTCAATCTCAGAACTATTAGCTCCTTCATATCCAAGTACATTTCTAGCAAATTCTATAACTGAACATTGCATACCTAAACATATTCCAAATAAAGGTTTTTTATTCTCCCTTGCCCATCTTACAGCTTCAATCTTGCCTTCTATTCCTCTATCTCCAAATCCCCCTGGTACTAATATCCCATTCACATCAGAAAAAATTTCATCCGAATTATCTCTTGCTACCTCTTCTGCATTTATCCATTTCATTTCTATTATGCAATCATTAGCATATCCACCATGACTTAAAGCCTCAACTACAGATATATACGCATCATGTAGTTCCACATATTTACCAACTAAAGCAATCTTAATTTTCTTATTTAAATTTTTAATTTTATTAACCATATTAATCCATTGAGAATTATCAATATCCGTACATTCTAAATTTAATCTTTCACATACTAACCTATCTAAACCTTCCTTATGTAACATTAAAGGTACTTCATATAAGTGATCTGCATCTAGATTTTGTATTACATTTTTACCTTCTAAATTACAAAATAAACCTATTTTTGCCTTCAATTCATCTGATATTTCCTTTTCAGCTCTACAAACTATTATGTCTGGTTGAATTCCTATACTTCTTAATTCCTTAACTGAATGTTGAGTTGGCTTTGTTTTTAATTCACCAGCTTTTCCTAGATAAGGTACTAAAGTCACATGTATAAAACACACATTTTCCTTACCTACTTCATACTGAATTTGTCTTATGGCTTCCAAAAATGGTAAGGATTCAATATCTCCTACAGTACCACCAATTTCAGTTATTACCACATCTACTGCCTTTTCCTTTGTTACCCTACATATTCTTTTTTTTATCTCATTAGTTATATGAGGTATTACTTGAACAGTTCCACCTAAATATTCTCCTCTTCTTTCTTTAGATATGACTGACCAATAAATTTTACCAGTAGTAACATTGCTACTTTTGCTTAAATTTTCGTCAATAAATCTTTCGTAATGTCCTAAATCTAAATCAGTTTCAGCACCATCATCAGTAACAAATACTTCTCCATGTTGATATGGACTCATTGTTCCTGGATCTACATTTAGGTATGGATCAAACTTCTGTATTGTAACATTTAATCCCCTATTTTTTAAAAGTCTACCTAAAGATGCTGCTGTAATACCCTTTCCTAAGGATGAAACTACTCCACCTGTTACAAAAATATACTTACTATTCATATTATCTTCTCCCATACAATTTATTTTTATATTTTATTAATTTACTATTGACTTTTAATCTATACATTTGTATAATAAGAATTACCCCATAAATAATATGGGGTAGTCTGTACTTTTAACATAGAATTTATATTACCACACTTCCATATATATGGCTAGTGTTTTTTGTCATTTTATATATTTAACTTAATAATTAAAAATATAGATTATTGTTAGTATAAATCTAACTAATTTACATATTAATATGTGAGGCTATCTTAGAATAATAAAAAATATTCTAAGATAGCCTCACTTTTAACTATTTTTTAAATTAAAACGCACTTTAATAATTAAATTTATTATGATTCATTTCTTCATCATATAAAAATTAAATATACAAATCCACTTGTGAACTAAAGTAAATTTATATTATTTTCCTTGCAAATTTTTATATTTTTTTCATCCCATGTAGTAGCTTGAACTTCTCCAATATGAGCTTTGTTTAAAAAAAACATGCATATTCTTGATTGACCTATTCCTCCCCCGATTGTATATGGAAGTTCTCCTGCTAATAATCTCTTATGAAAATCTAGACGTCTTCTGTTATCATTACCTGATACTGTTAATTGATAATCAAGGGCTTTTTCATCTACTCTTATTCCCATTGATGAAAGTTCTACAGCCCTATCTAATAAAGGATACCAAAATAATATATCTCCATTTAAATTCCAGTCATCATAATCCGGACTCCTACCATCATGCTTTTCTCCCGATTTTAACGCTCCACCTATTTTCATTATAAATACAGCGCCAAACTCCCTACAAATTTCATCTTCTCTTTCCTTAGAAGTAAAGTTTGGATAAATGTCTTCTAGCTCCTGGGTAGTTATAAAATGTATTTCATTTGGTAAAGGATTTTCTACCTTCATTAAATTTTTATCAACAAATTCTTGAGTTTTCTTAAATACCTTATAGATTTTTCTTACAATATTTTTTAAATATTCTTCATTTCTATCTTCTTTTTTTATTACCTTTTCCCAATCCCATTGGTCTACATAAACTGAATGTAAATTGTCTAGCTCTTCATCTCTTCTTATAGCATTCATATCTGTATATAATCCATCTCCAACTTGGAAATTGTATCTATGAAGACTCATTCTTTTCCATTTTGCTAAGGAGTGTACTATTTCAACATTTTCTCCTGTAGCAAGCAAGTCAAATACTACTGGTCTCTCAACTCCATTTAAATTATCATTTAATCCACTTTGAGAGTCCACAAACAGTGGAGCTGAAACTCTAGTCAATCTAAGACTTTCTGATAAAGTCCTTTCAAAAAAATCTTTTATCTTCTTTATGTGTACTTCTGTTTCTATTAATGTGGCATTGGATTTATATCCTTTCGGAATAACAATCCCTTCTATCTTCATAATAATTCCTCCTTAGATTTTAAGTTTAAAGTTAAAGAGTTGATAAAGTTTTATGGGCCCATACTTTATCTTTTTTATTTATATATAATAAAAAAACTCTCATCCCTATATAAAAATATAAAAGGACGAGAGTACTACTCACGTGTTACCACCTTAATTCATTGCTACTTTACAATAACAATCTCTTCAAGTACGTCAATTAATGCAAATTGATTATACTCTAGCACTATATCGGGTGCAGATCCGGTACTGCCTACTGGTTGTTATCTTTCGGAGCACTGCTCAGAGATGTTATTCAAATCAACTTACTCTTCCACCTCTCAGCTTATGGGGAATTCTCTGTAAAGATACATTAATTTTACTTCTTCTCTTCAACGCTTTCTACATTTCATTTTTTTAAATAATATCACAATTAATTTATTTTGTAAAGCACTTTTAAAATGCTATCTCAAAAATTCTTTTGAGATAGCATTTTCATTTTAAAGTTCTTTTTATTTATTTAATTACTCTACATAAGCATCTCTAAATTCCATTTGTCCTAATGGTGATTTATAAGTTCCTTTAACATTTTTGTCTATACATAATACATTTGTATAATAGTATAGTGGTATAATTGGTGATTCATCCATTAAAATATCTTCTGCTTTGTGTAATAATTCTGTTCTCTTAGCGTCATCTAATTCTACTTTAGCTTGAGCTATTAACTTATCATATTCTTTATTTGAATATCCTGCATTATTTTGTCCATTACCAGTTGTCCACATATCTAAGAACGTCATTGGATCATTATAATCTGCTATCCATCCATGTCTAGCTATAGAATATTGGAAATTATTTCTTGTATCTTGGAATACTGCCCACTCCTCATTCTTCAACTCTACATTAATTCCAAGATTTGTTTTCCACATATCTTGTACTGCTTGAGCTATATTTTGATGACCTTGATCTGTATTAAAAGTAAATGTTATTGTTGGTGCTCCTTCTCCATTTGGATATCCAGCTTCTGCTAACAATTTCTTAGCTTCTTCAATATTTGCACCCTTTGATGAATATTCCTTTTGAAACTCTTTTCCTATTGAATCAAGAATACCTGCTGGAACATAGCTAGTTGCTGGTGCTTGACCACCTTGAGCTACTTTGTCAACAATTAATTGTTTATCTATAGCTAGTGATAAAGCTTTTCTGAACTTAGGATTGCTTAATGCTTCAGCTGCTTTAGGGTCTACATCCTTAGCTTTGTCTGATACATTTATTACATAGAAGTAAGTTCCTAAATAAGGATATATTTTTGCTGTTCCTTCATCTAGTAATGTAGGAATTTCAGCCTGAGGTGGTGATTCTATTACATCTATTTCTCCACTCTTAAATGCATTTAAATAAGTTATTTGATCATCTATTAATTTTACTTCTAATGTTTCAAGTTTTACATTTTTAGCATCCCAATAATTTTCATTTTTTACAAATGTAATACTTTCCTTTTCTTTCCATTCAGACATCTTAAATGGTCCATTAGATATATATGTGTCTGGCTTCAATGTCCACTTTTCTTCATTTCCTTCTATAATATCTTTTCTAACTGGGAAATAAGTTGGGAAAGCTGCCAAGGATAAGAAATATGGAACTGGAGCTTCAAGAGTTACTTCTAAGGTGTTATCATCTATAACTTTTACGCCTACATCCTCTGCTGTAGCAACCTTACCTCCTACTTTTTCCTGATTATAGTATGCAGCCCCATTTTTTATATAGAAAAGTTGATATGCATATTCTGCTGCCACTTCAGGATTTAATGCTCTCTTCCATGCATATTCAAAGTCCCCAGCTACTACAGGTTTTCCATCTGACCATTTAGCATCCTTTCTTATATGGAAAGTATATACAGTTCCATCATCAGATACTTCATACTTTTCAGCAGTACCGGGTACTATTTTAGAATTTTCATCCTCTCTCATTAACCCTTCAAAAGCATTGTGAATTATTGTTGAACCATCTACTGCTGAATTTAGTTGTGGATCAATAGTTTTAGGATCTGCACCTAAATTATATACTATTTTTTGTTCTACTGTTTCTTCTACCACAGGCGTATTGCCATCACCAGGTTTTTCTCCTTCATTTTCTTTAGTCTTAGTACATCCTAAAAGTAATGTACCTGTCATTATTGCAGTCATTATCAGTGCCATTATTCTAGTTTTCTTCATTCATTGACCTCCTTATTAAATTAATTAATTTATTTTAAAATAAATGACAAGCTACGCAATGGCCAGGAGATACTTCCTTTAAAATCGGCTCCTCTTCACCACAGATTTGTTTTGCATATTTACATCTAGATTTAAATCTACATCCTGGTGGAGGATCAATTGGAGACGGAATATCTCCCTCTAAAATTATTCTTTGTCTTCTTTTAGCTTCATCTGGATCAGGAATTGGAATTGCAGATAGTAATGCATTGGTATAAGGATGGATTGGTTTACTATATACCTCATTACTCTCTGCTATTTCAACTAGTTTTCCTAAGTACATTATTCCAACTCTATTGGATATATGCTTAACCATGGATAAATCATGAGCTATAAACAAGTAAGTTAGGCCAAAGTCATTTTGCAAATCCTCAATCATATTAATTATCTGAGCTTGTATGGATACATCGAGAGCAGAAATAGGTTCATCACAAACAATAAACTCTGGATTAACTGCAAGAGCTCTTGCTATTCCGATTCTTTGTCTTTGACCTCCTGAAAACTCATGTGGATAACGATTTAAATGATTTTGATCAAGACCTACCTTATCTAAAAAATACTTTACTTTTTCTTCTCTTTCTTTGCCTTTACATATTTTATAAATATCTAATGGTTCACCGATAATATCTCCAACGGTTAGCCGTGGATTAAGTGATGCATAAGGGTCTTGAAATATCATCTGCATCTTTTTTCTATAAGATAGCATCTGCTTATTAGTTAACTTACCAATCTCTTCATTATCATAAAATATCTCTCCAGCAGTAGGATTATATAATTTTAATAGGGTCCTACCTAAAGTTGTTTTACCACATCCTGATTCTCCTACTAGACCTAAAGTCTCTCCTTTTTTTATTTGAAGAGATACCCCATCAACAGCCTTTAGTATTCCTTTATTCTTACTAAAAATTGATTTCTTAGTATTGAAATATTTACATAGATTTTTTACTTCTATTAGTTTCTCCATGCTACTCATCTTCCTTCCTCCTCTTCAATGGAGTTTCAACCTTTGGTGCCCTATTATCATTTAGCCAACAAGCAGATTTATGTCCTGGAGTTATTTCATAATATTCAGGTCTATGCTCTTTACATACTTCCATAGAATATTTACATCTAACATAAAATGGACATCCCTTTGGAGGTTTAAATAAATCTGGTGGTTGACCATCTATAGGTCTTAATCTTTCTCTTACCAAGGTATTAGGATTAGGAACGCTTTCCATAAGACCCCAAGTATATGGATGTTTAGAATTATAGAATATATCCTTTACAGTTCCTTGCTCTATAATAAGACCTCCATACATTACATTCACATTGTCACAAATATCTGCAACAACTCCCAAATCATGTGTAATAAGAATTATAGATGTATTTAATTTCTCCTTTATATCCTTCATTATCTCTAAAATTTGTGCTTGTATCGTAACATCTAGTGCAGTAGTTGGTTCATCAGCAATCAATAGCTTTGGATTACAAGTTAATGCCATAGCTATCATAACCCTTTGTCTCATACCCCCAGAAAACTCATGTGGATATTGCTTCATTCTGCTTTCAGGACTAGGTATACCAACTAAGTGTAATAATTCTACAGCTTTTTTATGTGCTTCTTCTTTAGTCATCTTCTTATGGATTCTAAGCGGCTCCATAATTTGATTTCCTATAGTCATAAGCGGATTCAAAGAAGTCATAGGATCTTGGAAAATCATGGATATATCATTTCCTCTTATGGTAGACATATCTTCCTCACTGATAGATACTATATCCTTATCTTCAAATCTTACTTTCCCCTCTTTTACTTTACCATTATCATCTAAAAGCCTCATAATAGACATCATTGTAACACTTTTTCCACTACCAGATTCTCCAACTATACCCATAACCTCACCATGTTCTAGATTAAATGAAACTCCCCCTACAGCTTGCACTTCTCCAAATTGAGTATAGAAAGATGTTTTTAAATTATTTACTTCTAACAAATTACTCATCCTTCCACCCCCTACTTTTTAATCTTTGGATCTAGAGCATCTCTAAGCCCATCACCAAGCATATTAAATGAAAAAATTGTTATACATATAGCCAACGTCGGAAATAAAAGCTGATATGGATATAATCTTAAAGTAGATAAAGCATCGCTAGCTAAAGTTCCCCATGATGCAAGTGGTGGTACTAATCCTAATCCAATAAAACTTAAAAAAGCTTCTGAAAATATTGCAGTTGGTATTTGCAGTGTTAGAGTTACTATAATTGGACCTAAACAATTTGGAATTAGATGTTTAAATAGTATTCTCTTACCTTGAGCTCCTAAAGTTTTCGCAGCTAAAATAAATTCTTGTTGTTTAAGCTGAAGTATTTCTGCCCTAACAATTCTAGCCATACCTATCCAATAAGAAATAGCCAAGGCTACAATAATATTGAATAAACCACCTTTTTCAAGAATGACCATTAATAGTATTACATATATTGTCATAGGTATAGAAGATATTATATCTACAATTCTCATCATAATATTATCTACCCATCCACCTATAAGTCCAGCAATTCCACCATATACTATGCCTATAACCAAATTAAGTATAGATGCCACAAAACCAATTATCAAAGAATATCTAGCACCATACATAACCCTTACAAACAAATCTCTTCCTAGTGAATCTGTTCCAAACCAATGCTCTGCAGACGGTCCCTGGTTAGTAAGCATTAAGTTATTTGTGGTATAATCATGTTTAGAAAACCAAGGAATAAATATAGCTCCTAGAGTTATAAGAATAACAAAGATAAGCCCTACTATTGCTAACTTATTTTTTTTAAGTTTTCTCCACGAATCCTTCCAATAAGATACACTTGGCCTATTTATTGTATCCTTCTGTTTACTACCTTCATCTACAAAGACAAAATCCTTTTCTAAAATTTCATTAATTTCTTCATTAAATTCCATAACATCACCTCCTACGCTTCAACATTTTCTAATTTAATTCTTGGATCTATAATTACATACATAATATCCACAATTAAATTACATAGTATAAGAAGTGTACTATAGAATATAGTTACTCCAAGTATAGTTGTATAATCTCTATTTGTTATTGTAGTTACAAACTCTCTTCCAAGTCCAGGTATGGCAAATATCTTTTCCACTACAAAGCTACCAGTTAATATCCCTGCAATCAATGGACCTACGTAGGTTACTATAGGAATTAATGTATTTCTAAGAGCATGTTTAAACATGATTCTTCTACCATTAACTCCTTTTGCCTTTGCAGTTCTAATATAATCTGATTTTAAAACTTCTAAAAGTTTAGATCTTGTAAGTCTAGATATAAATGCTATAGAATATCCCGCTAGAGCTATCGATGGTAAAATATAACTCTTTAAGCTATCTAGACCCGTTATAGGAACTAAGCTTAGTTTAACTCCAAATACATACATCAATAGTGTAGCTATAACAAAACTTGGCAATGTAACTCCCAGAGTAGCAAGTACCATACATACTGAATCTGGCCACTTATTATATTTAAGAGCAGCAATTATCCCTAAGAGTATTCCGAAAATTAAGGAAATTACCACAGCTACACCACCAAGTTTAGCAGATGCCGGGAAAGAATAACCTATTATTTCTTGTACTTCTCTTCCTTTGTATCTCATACTTGGACCTAGATCCCCCTTAAGTAAGTCCTTTAAATACATAGAATATTGCTCACCTAAAGATTTATCTAATCCATATTTTGCTTCTAAACTAGCCTTTATTTCTGGTGGTAGTGGCTTTTCACCATCAAAAGGTCCACCAGGCATTAATCTCATTAAAAAAAATGTCGCAGTGATAACTATAAATATAGTTACTACACTTATACCTAGTCTTTTTAGAATGTATTTAATCAAATTCTCACCCCCCATTTTTTATATGATATATATATATTGATTTATTCTCTCAATATTCCATTAATTTTTGTTTAATCCATTACTTTTTAATGATAAATTAATAACAATCTTCATATATATCTATATTTGACTATTTCTTAATGGGTTAATGTGCTTTGTTGCTCAATAAAACTAAGTAATTATATTTTTCAAAAAAGAAAAGTGCCTTAAAATTTTGCACTCTTTAAGATATTTATTCACATTTCATTAAGGAAGTGATACCTAAAAATTAATTGAGTAGATAATAATTACATTATCTACTCATAGTCTAACTAAGTAATTTAATTTAATTATATAAGTTATTAACTAGTTATAAATTGACCACCATTTATATGAATAGTTTCTCCAGTTATAAATGAAGCCCCATCTCCAGCTAAGAATACATAGCTCTCTGCAATTTCAACAGGCTGACCTGCTCTTTTAAACAAAGTATTACTGCCGAAAGTAGATACCTTATCACTATGAAAGGATGATGGTATAAGTGGCGTCCATACTGGACCCGGTGCCACTGCATTTACCCGTATTCCTCTTGTAGCCAATGACTTTGATAAACTTCTAGTTAGGGCTGTTAAAGCTCCTTTAGTACAAGAATAATCTATTAAAGTTTCATTTCCTTCATAGGCTGTTACAGAAGTTGTATATATTATTGAATCCCCCTTCTTCATATGAAATAGTACTTCTTTTGTTAAATAGAAAGCTCCAAAGAAGTTTGTATCAAAGGTTTTATGTAATTGCTTACTAGTTATCTCATTAATTTGTTGACACTCATGTTGTTCTGCAGAATTTGATACAAAAATATTTATAACTCCATACTTTTGTACTACTTTTTTTATAGCTTCCTTGCAGAAGTCTTCATTACCAATATCTCCAGAGATGAGCAAACACTCTCCTCCTCTTTCTTCAATAAGACTTTTTGTTTCCTTAGCATCTTTATGTTCATTTAAATAAATTATACATACCTTTGCTCCTTCTTTTGCATATAGTATAGAAATAGCCCTTCCTATACCACTATCTCCCCCTGTAATTAAAGCTATTTTGCCCTTTAATCTGTCTGAAGTTTTATGATAATCATCTATTTCATAGATAGGTTTTGGTTCCATTTCACTTTCAATGCCTGGCTGTATACTTTGATGTTGAGGCTTAAACCCAATTGGAAAATTGTAGTCCATTTTAACACTCCTTATCTATATATAGAAATCAATTTTTTAACTCCATTACCCTTGCTATATCTTTTATTACTTTACTATATATCCTGTATGACAAATACAGTCCTTAATTTCTTCTGGAGTTGCTGGACTGTTATAATTTACTTCCACTGTACCCCTTGCTATATCAACACAGACCTGTTGTACACCATTAATTTTATCTAAAGAATTATTTAACTTGGTTCTACTTTCTGAATTTACTAGTCCTGATACATTATAATGTACTGATTTCATTTTAATTTACCTCCAATTATTAGTTTTCTAATATATTATCTTTTAAAAGAGCAACTTTTATGCATAGAAATACTAATTCTAAACTATCCACCTTTCATTTTTGTAAATTAATCTATAAAAAAAGACACTACCTATGTAGCGTCTTTAAATCTTATATTTTATTCCTAAATAGCTTGGAGTTTACTTAATAAGTCATCAATTTTTAATCCGTGAACCATACATGCTTCTTCAAGAGTTTCCGCTTGTGCTGAAGGACATCCAACACAACCCATCCCAAAACTCATTAAAACTTCTGCTGCTTTCTCATTTTGTCTTATTACTTCCCCAATAGTCATTTCCTTTGTTACTTGCATAACTATTACCTCCATTTTTATTTTGATTAACTTAGATATAAATATATATCATTAAACATAGTATACTACATTTCTACAGATTTAATTATTTAATTTTTATATCTATATTAATTTACCTATTTTTTTTATTAATGCCATACAACTTTTTAACGTAGTATCAGTATCATCTAAACATGGATTAAATTCTACAAAATCCATAGATTTAACTAATCTAGTATTAAATATACTAGTTAATAACTTCTCTGCATCATTTATATTAAATCCATTTGGAACTGGAGTTCCTGTACCCTTTATTAATTCTGGATCTACGGAATCTATATCAAAGCTAATATGAATATTATTTATTCCTCGTGCTTTTAAACCTTCCAAAAGATCCTTGCACACTTTATCTACACCTATTTCTCTTACTTTATCCATAGTCCAAACAGTTAAATTTTTATCTTTAATTAATTGAAGTTCACCTTCATCTAAATCTCTTGCTCCAATTATAAATACATTTTCCTTTTTAACTTTTATACCATTAAAATATAAATTTGTTAAAGATTCATCTCCAAAACCCATGGATGCAGCTAATGGCATACCATGAACATTTCCTGTAGGACTTGTCTCAAAGGTATTTATATCTCCATGAGCATCAATCCATATTACAGCTAAATCTCCCTGAAAATATCTACTTGAACCAGCAACACTTCCCATAGCTAAAGCATGATCTCCACCTAAAGTTATAGGGAAACCTCCACCGCATAGGGAACTATAAACTGAATTAGCCAAATTCTCAGTTACTTCTATAATTTCATTAATGTATTTTGCATTTACTCCGGCCGCAAAAGGTTGCTTATCCTTTGTATTATTAACATAAATATTTCCTAAATCATATACCTTATTTTTATGATTTTCTAATAATTCTTTAATTCCATTTTCTCTTAATTCATCCGGTCCATTTTCTACCCCTGCTCTATCACATCCATAATAAAGAGGTACTCCAATTAAGTTAATATCCATATAAATCCCCTCCGTTAAAATGCCACTTATGTTATATTAGCATTCAGTCAAATTTTACTTTCAAATCCCTATTTCTATTATGTATCTATCTAATATAACCTAGAAATTTATCAGCAATTATTACTTTATTCCAAAACTAATAAAATTACAATAGAAAACTAATATTTATTTTATCGAATATATATATTTTTATATAATAACTGTTATAATATTCACTGTTCTAATGGATAATTATGTGGTTAACTTAAAGGTTTTATAATATATGTAATAAACTTCATTTCATTTTAAAGAATATTTTATAAAAATTTCAGTATATTAAACTTTTCATATATTCCATTGCCTGTTATTAAAATATGTATTTTTATACATACATCAAGTTATAATTAAGGAATACTTTCTCAAATATAATAGAGCCTATTTCAATATTATCTTTAAAATAGGCTTTCTATCTATATTTTTTTATAAAGAGTTATTTCTGTTTCTCCCTCTTGAAGTTTAGAGAGTTCTGGTACAAGATTAGTAAAATGTATTGTATTGTTATGTAACTTTATTGCTTCTTCACTCTCCCAAACCTCAATGAATGCAACTACATCACTTTTTCTTAAATCTTCGTAAAGATCATACTCTATACATCCAGTTTCTTTCCTGCTTTCTTCTATAAGTTTATTAGCTAAATTTTTAAATTCTTCTTTTTTATCTTTCTTTATAGTCTTTTTTGCTACAATAGTAACCATATTCATATACCTCCAATATAAATTATTTTAATTAATGTTCACCATAATATCGCCCTATACTTGCTTCAAGCTTCATATATTTTAACCTTCACAGAATAGAGAAATATAAAAATAGTTAAACAGCCTATAAAAGAATTATATCACATTTACTAAAATTTACATATAAAATAAGGACTTAAAACAGCTTTCACAGATGCTTTAAATCCTCATACTCTAGTTTTACCCAGATAAAATTCGATTATTTTTCTATTATAGTTCCTGTAATACCATGTAAGGCTTCTTTAGCTTTTTCTAGTGAAGTTATTAAAGCTTTACCATTATTACTGAATTTAACATAGTCCATACATGCTTCTACCTTAGGTAACATTGAACCCTTAGCAAAATGGCCTTCTTGTATATATTTACCTGCTTCTTCTAAATTAATTTCTGATAATTCTTCTTGATTTGGTTTATTAAAGTTTATACAAACTCTATCAACAGCTGTTAAAATAACTAGCATTTCTGCATCTAGATCTTTTGCAAGTTTTGCGCTTGATTTATCTTTATCTATAACTGCTGCAACACCTCTAAGAGATCCATCAGATTCCTCTACTACAGGAATACCACCACCGCCAACAGTAATAACTATAGTTCCTTGTTCAACTAATTGTTTAACTGTTTCAAGCTCTACAATTTTTTGAGGCTGTGGAGATGCAACTACTCTTCTATATCCTCGACCCGCATCTTCTACAAATGTAAATCCTTTTTCTGCAGCTATCTTTTCAGCTTCTTCCTTACTATAGAACATTCCTACTGGTTTACTTAAGTTTTTAAAAGCTTCATCATTTTCATCAACTACAACTTGAGTAACTACAGTAGCAACATTTTTTCTAATCCCTCTAGATATAAGCTCTGTTCTAATGGATTGTTGTAAGTGATATCCAATATATCCTTGACTCATGGCACCACATTCTGCAAAAGGCATTAATGGAGTATTTGCTCCATTATTTGCTGCAAATTCCATTGCTAAGTTTATCATTCCAACCTGTGGACCATTACCATGGCCAACAATTACATTATAGCCTTCTTCTACTAAATCAACGATGGTTTTTGCTGTATGCTTAACTAAATCTAATTGTTCTTCAGCTGTTTTTCCTAAGGCGTTTCCCCCTAAAGCTATTACTAGTTCCTTCATTTAATTCACCCCATATATAATTTAAATATAAAATATGTTGAGACTATTATATTTTTATCTATGCCTTAAATATAATATTTTATTGTTTAGCTAATTAAATAATAGGGTAAACCCCTTCCTTTCTTAATTGTAAGAAAGGGGTTTAATTATTATAGCCCTATAGTTGCAGCCATAACTGCTTTAATTGTATGCATTCTATTTTCAGCTTCATCAAATACTACAGATTGTTTTGACTCAAATACCTCATCAGTAACTTCCATTTCTGTCATTCCAAATTTTTCTCCCATTTCTTTTCCTACTACAGTTTTTAAATCGTGGAATGCTGGTAGACAGTGCATAAATATAGCTTCTGGTTTAGCATTTTCCATAGCAGCCCTATTTACTTGATATGGTCTTAGCTCTTTTATTCTTGCTTCCCAAACTTCATCTGGTTCTCCCATAGATACCCAAACATCTGTATAGATAACATCTGCATTCTTTGTTCCAACCATAACATCTTCAGTTAATGTTACAGTACATCCATTTTCCTTTGCAATTTCCTTGCAAGTTTCAACTAGTTCTTCAGCTGGGAATAATTCTTTTGGTGCACAAGCTGTAAAATTTAAGCCCATTTTTGCACAAGCAACCATTAAAGAGTTACCCATATTATTTCTGGCATCACCCATATATACAAAGTTAATTCCTTTTAATCTTCCAAACTTCTCTTCTATAGTCAATAAGTCTGCAAGCATTTGAGTTGGATGGAATTCAGTTGTTAATCCATTCCAAACTGGAACTCCTGCATAAGCTGCTAATTCTTCAACTATTTCTTGGTCAAAACCTCTATATTCTATACCATCATACATTCTACCTAATACTCTAGCTGTATCTGCAATAGATTCCTTTTTACCCATTTGAGAACCTGTAGGTCCTAAATAAGTAACACCCATACCTAAATCCATAGCTCCTACTTCAAAGGAACATCTTGTTCTAGTAGAATCCTTAGCAAATAATATTGCAACATTCTTTCCCTCTAAATTTTTATGAGATACTCCAGCTCTCTTTAAATTTTTGAAGTCCTTAGATAAGTCTAATAAATATCTAATTTCCTCTGGTGTAAAATCTAATAATTTTAAAAATGAACGTCCTCTTAAATTAATTGCCATTGTTATACTCCCCCTAATATGTTATTTTTTATATAATTTTATTTTATTCTTCTTCAGTATTTAATTATTGAATACTTAAAGAAGATTTTTTATTTTACAAATATATTATATTTTTAGTTAATTCAAAATACAAAATAAATATTGATTATATTTGTGTTATTAAACCTCACGAATTAAAGGCATAGACATGCATCTAGGACCTCCACGTCCCCTTGATAACTCGGATGATGGTATAACATGAGTTTTTATCCCATGCTCTTCCAATATCTTGTTAGTTACATAATTCCTTGAATATACAATAACTTCACCTGGTCTTATACATAAAGTATTAGAGCCATCATTCCATTGCTCTCTTTGTGAAATTACATAATCTCCTCCACCACATCGAATTAGCTTTACATCGCATTCTAAATATTTCGACAACACCTCTTGTAATGTCATACTTTCCTTAGTAATTTTCACTTTTCCATTTTCCCCTTTTGTTAATTCAAATATTTCAAGAGGTCCTTCTATTTGTGGGTGAATAGTGAATTTATCATAATCAACTTGAGTAAATACTGTATCTAAGTGCATATATGCTCTAGTCTTTGGTATCTTAAATGCTAGTACAGTTTCAATTTTGCTATCTGGTGTTTCAAAGAATATTCTCTCTGATATTTTTTCAATTGCCTGTGGAGCTGTCCTTTGAGATATCCCAATTGCAAGAACCTTTTCAGATATATTAAGAATATCTCCCCCCTCTATATTATAATCAAAATCTCTGTCATAAAGCCTATTAGTTCCCTTAAAATCAGGATGATATTTAAATATAAAGTGTGCATATATAGTTTCCCTATTTCTTGTTTCAGAATACATCCTATTTAAGCTTATTGAATTTCCAATGGATGCAAAGGGATCTCTTGTAAAATAAAGATTTGGCATCGGATCTGTAATAAATGGATATGCCTCATTTAAAAAATCCTCTAAATGCCTTGCTTTTGCTTTCTTCAATTCTGACTTACTAATTCCAGCCATAGTCTTTCTAATTAACTCTTCATTGCAATTAAAACTAATTAAATAGTTATATAATTCTTCTTTAACTTGTTCACTCTCTACTTTAGCTTCTTTTATAAACATTTTAATAAATTCATCTTTAACATCTGGGTTTTCCATTACTTTTGCTGCCAATTCATGTAAATATACAACTTCTACTCCATTGTCTCTTAAAACCTGTGCAAAGGCATCATGTTCTTCCTGTGCTACTTTTAAATAAGGAATATCATCAAATAATAATCTCTCCAGATATTCCGGTGTTAAATTCTCAATTTCTGCACCTGGCCTATGCAACAAGACTTTTTTTAATGGTTTAATTTCGCTTGTAACATTTATTCCCATAACTCTTTCCTTTCTTATACAATATTTTGTTAATTAAAATTACTTTATTTAAATTAACAATTTTTTATTTATAATATCAATATCCCATAACCTAAGTAATAAATTAAATTATGTAATATTGTTTTACACAAGTAAAAGTTTACACTCTATATGTTTTTAGCCTTGAATAAACCTAAACTATTGGTTATATAAATTTCTCCATTTTTATCAATTATTTTTTTTATATAACCTTCAAATTCTTTTTTCTTGGAATCAATAATGTCTAATATATTTCCAGGTATAGAATAAATATATTCTAATATATTATTGGTGTCATTAACTATAAGCTTATCATCATACAAAACTTTCTCTACGTTATTAAAATACTTACTAAGTATTTTTTCTCCATTCTCCAATCCAAATTTATAAGATAACTTATCTTCATATATGCGTATATTGCTACTAAAGCTTAACATTAATTCTTGTAACTCCTTTAAATGATTACTTCCAATAGTAGAACAGTATACTACTCCATTAGGTTTAATAACTCTTTTTATCTCAGCCAGAGCTAAATCTATATCTTTCATAAAAAATAATATATGATTAGCAATTACTACATCAAAACTATTATCATCAAAGGGTAATGAGGTTAAATCAGTTATTATAAAATTAAACCTTTTAGAATTATCTCGTAAATTTAACTTTGCTTCATTTATCATATCTTCACATATCTCTGTTAGAGTAACCTCTATACTCTCATGTATATTGTCCATATTTTTAGCCCATAGAACTCCATTACCACAACCTATTTCTAAAACCTTATCCTTTTTTTTGATTTTCATATTATCAAATACCCATGGATACCAACCATACCTATTTGTTGAGAATCTATCCATTAACTTCACACCTTCATTTAAATTAGATGCATCTCTACTACGTTGCAGTAATTCCTTCTCACTCTCTAAAGATTTTATTACATCAATAGCCTCTTCCCATTTCATATTAGAGTTCTCATTCATACTAAATTCAGCTGTTTCTATAGCATTTAATACTACCTTCATATTATTCATCTTATTTTTAATAATACTTTTCTGAAGTTTCAGAGAATTCATCATATCTTCTTTCTTATAATCACAATTTTCTGTACTTATAATTTCATCTAAGGATAATCCCAAGTACTTTAAAGCTAAGATTTTTTTTAATTTTATAAAATCTTCATCAGAGTAATATCTATATCCTAGGTTATTAGTATATGATGGCTTAAGAATTCCTTTGCTATCATAATATCTAATAGTTCTAATGGTAACTCCTGCTTTCTTTGCAAATTCCCCAGTGGTATAAAATTCATCACTATTCATATTTATCCCTCCAAAGCAATCGTATACCTTACCCTATATTAATATAATAGAAGGTTACGTAAGGTAACTGTCAATACCTTTTTATGAATTTTATTACATTTATACAACATACTTAGTGTTGTATGTAATAATTGTATCATAATTTTGCATAATATTCTTACTTTTTCAGTTAACTTCAAACTTTCTATCTAATACTTATATTGTTATAAAAGTAAAAAGACAGAATTGACTAGTTAAATCTAGTTTTCTATCTTTTTATACATTAATTATATAATTTCACATCAGCTATAAACTCCAATACTTTTTCCCCATTTGTTGCCCAAGATGTGACAAGACGAATAGCTGAATTCTCTTTATCGATTTTTTCCCAAATCATAAATAAGTATTTTTTTTCAAGACTATTAATTAATTTATTAGGGAGTATAGGAAAGACTTGATTACTAGATGAATTTATCATAAAACTGTAACCAGCATCTTCAATGCCCTTTTTAAGAATTTCCGCCATATTATTAGCGTGAGTTGCTAAATCAAAATATAGATTATCCTTAAATAATTCTTCAAATTGAATTCCTAGCATTCTTCCCTTTGCAAGTAGAGCTCCCTTTTGTTTAATATGGTATCTGAAATCCTTTTTTAAAGTATCTCTACATATTACAAGAGCTTCTCCTATTAAAGCTCCTCCTTTGGTTCCACCTATATAAAAGGCATCTACTAATTGAGCTAATTCATAGATTTTCATATTGTTTTCATTAGAACATAGTGCAGAGCCTAATCGTGCACCATCAACATATAGATATAAATTGTGTTTTTTACACACTTCACTTAGCTCTTCTACCTCTTCTCTTTTATATATTGTTCCTATTTCTGTAGAGTTAGAAATATATACAAGTTTTGGCTTTACCATATGTTCATCAGTGTGCTCTTCTATTACAGCTTCTATATTTTTTCTGGTTAATTTTCCATCTTCCACATCTACAGAAATAACCTTATGCCCTGTAGCCTCAATGGCTCCAGTTTCATGAACTAGCACGTGACCAGTATTTGCTGCAATTACTGCTTCATGAGGTCTTAAGAAGGCCGATAAAGCAGTAAGATTAGTTTGAGTTCCTCCAACTAAAAGATGAACATCTACATCTTCTCTTCTTATTTTTTCCTTAATTAACTTAATAGCTCTTGCTGTAAATATATCTTCTCCATAACCTTCACTCTGCTCCATATTACACTTGATTAATGCCTCTAATATTCTTGGATGCGCTCCTTCACTATAGTCATTTTTAAAGCTATACATAATAATATTACCTCCATTTTTTCATATTCTATCACTTTGCCATAGAAATATCAATAAAGGCTAAATAGACTTATGAAAGGTCTGATCGATTTATGATAATGT
>NZ_DJBA01000043.1:0-26914 GCF_002435615.1 Clostridium sp. UBA5988
TTTTCTTAATTTCTTGTTGTTTCCTGCCGCATCTCTCAGCGACAAGTCCTATCTTATCATGATATGATAGCTTGTTTTTTTATAATAACTGAATTGTGCTAAAAGAAATACATATTTCTTCAATTTCCTTATAATAGCTATATAATTCTATTGTTGATACACCAGGCAATATTGTTACCAATAATTTCAGTGTTCCTTAATTTCTAATGATTATAAGTTTAAAAATCAAACTACACTTTGCCTTCTTCCTCAAAATTACATTGAAAAACTTTAATAATTTAATATTAAATTAAAGAGCGTGGACAAAATCCACACTCTTTAACTTAGAGATATTATATTAATTCCAATCCTTATCAATAATATCAAACATCATTTTCCCAACTCTTGTTAAAGAACTAACTCCATAAACATTAGATGGTAAATTTCTTGACATAACAACAAATACAAAATCACCTTTTTCCGAATTTAATAACACAATATCATTTTCTATTCCTTCTAAACTTCCTGCTTTATGTGCCGTTTTAACTTTAAAATCTTTAGGCCAATAAAATGATATCCCTGTGGTTAATTGATTTCTTCTAATAACTTCTAAAATAAATTTACTATGTTCTTCATTTAACACTTTCCCCTTGCTTAATAATGCTAAACCTTTACATAAATCATAACTTGTAGTTATATTTTCATTATCAAAGTCTTCTTTTTCACCCGATGGATATTTTTTTATAAATGTAGATGTTAACCCCATATCATGAATGATACTATTTATCCTATCTTTGCCTATAGTGTTTATCAGTTTGCAAGCAGCTGTATTATCACTTTGAATAAGCATTGCAACTATTAACTCTTTAATACTATATTGTCTTCCTTCTAATTCATGTATAATACCAAAAGATCCCGAAACCTTATCATCATTTGTTATTGTTACTAATTGATCTAAAAATATATTTGTAGATTCCACTTCTTTCATTACTGCCATAGCAATAGGAAGTTTAATACAACCAGCAGCTACCATTTTAAGATCTTCATTAAACCCATAAGTATAATCGCTTTTTAAATCTGCAAAATAAAAACTATATTCCCCTTCTCTTGTCTCTAAATAACGTTTGATTTCTTTCATACATACCCTCCACATGCCAAATGGTAATATCAATTTATAACTAGCTCTATTATAATTTTCTTTATATATTATGTCAAATTTCTGACTATTGTAAAAAATCAATAAAGTGATATACTTTTTTAGATTATATCACTTTATTATTCATACTAAATGAGTTAATATACAGCACTTTTATGGTGTAGCATTTTAAATGTAATATATAAATACTTATTACACATTTATATAATCCCTATATTATTCATTTAAACGTCTTATATTTACAAATACTTAACTTATTTATTTTTATATTATATATCAGTTAAGTAACTATTACCTCAAAATTGTAAAAATTAACAATGATACTCCTCCCCTCAAAGCTTGCGGAAAGGCAATGTAATCTACGTCCCTAGTTTTCTCTTTTCCCCTTTCTTTTATTTCTTTATAACCACCTGTCGTAAGGGATTAATACCATCTAATGAAATCTCTATAGTTGTAACACCTTTTTCTATAGATAAATTATAATAGGTGTCAACCTTAATAAAATCTCCATTATTTACTCTAACATAAAACTCCTCAACCATTAAACTATTCATAAATGCTCCTAAAGTAAATTTTATATAGTTATCATCATCTTCCTTTACATTGGTTTTCGCAAATATAATAGTAGGAATTTTATCTAACTCCTTATTCACTTTTTCTTCATAAGGATTAATGTTAAATAAAGAATCATTATCTACAAATATTGTTGGTGGAATATATCCTTTAGAAGTTTCTAATTGAGCATCTATAACATCTTTTACATATGTTATAGATGAGTTTATTATGGATCCCTCATATTTACTGTTATCAATTCTAATACTGTAAGTACCTAGATGATTATTTAATAGCTTTATAGACTTCTTATCTAAAACTCTACTTTCATTACTACTAACCTTAAGCTTCGATAAATCTTTCTTTAAAACCTCAATGGCACTTAAAGGTTCATCACCCTCTTTAAAATATCCACCTGTAACCACATCAAACATTATCCACTTATTAAAATTAGAATCCCATACTTCTAATACAGAGTAGTTTCCATTTAATCTATATTCTCCAACTCTAACCTTTATACCTATTGAAGCTAACAATTCTTGAAGCACTGTATTATAATCCTTTTGTGAAACCTTTTTACCCGACATTAGAATTTTTAGAAGCTCTTCTCCATCTTTGTTAGTATCCATATCAGAAAGAGTTATTTCCCCTTTTTCATCTAACCATTTGTTTATATCTACACATTTCATAATTTCACTAGTATTTCCATCTACTAAAGTCTCTACTTTATATTTACTTTTCAGAGTAGCTATTTCCGCTACAGAACTATCAATGTAATAAAACTTTATATTATTTCCTGAATATAAATTATCCCATTTTTCTACTTTAACAGTATAATCATGTTCTTTATCTCTTTGACTAAACATCCAAAATCCTACAACACTTAATATTATAATTAAAACACCTAACCCTATATTTTTTCTTTTTCTAGCTTTCAATCCATTACTCCCCTTTACATCTGCATATTGTTATATTTATATCTTATTATAAACTTTTTTCCAATAAAATAAAAGTTTTCTATACTTCATGATAAATTTTCGTTATTTATACTATCTTATCTCTACATAAAGAAAAGAAACTCATTTTAATTTGAGTTTCTCTTCTTTATAATTATTATTTATTATATCCAGGTGCTGCCTTCAATATATCTTCACTTACGCTATCAAATTTTTTAAAGTTTTCACGGAACTGTTTAACAAGCTCGTACACTTTCTTATCATACTCTTTTTTATCTTCCCAAGTATTTTTAGGTTTTAATATTTCAGATGGTACATTTGGAACATCTTTAGGAATAAGAACATTAAAGTTTTCATCCTTTTCGAATTCAGCATTTCTTAAATTGCCTTCTATAGCAGCCTTAACCATAGCTCTAGTATAAGATAAATTCATTCTTTTACCTACACCATATTCTCCACCAGACCATCCAGTGTTAACAAGATATACTTCTGTATTATTTTTTATAATTCTTTCTCCTAATAGTTTAGCATATACTTCTGGTTTCATAAGCATAAAAGGTTCACCAAAACAAGCAGAGAATGTAGCTTTTGGTTTAGTTATTCCTCTTTCTGTACCAGCTAGCTTACTAGTATATCCTGACATAAAGTGATACATAGCAGCTTCTTTAGATAATTTAGATATTGGTGGTATTACACCAAAAGCATCTGCAGTTAAAAATACTACTGTATTAGGATTTCCACCAACTCCACTTATTTCAACATTTTCGATAAAATCTATAGGATATGCTCCTCTTGTATTTTCAGTTAAAGAATCATCATCAAACATTGGTCTATTATTCTCATCTAAAACTACATTTTCTAGTAATGATCCAAATTTTAAAGCGTTATAAATTTCTCTTTCCTTTTCTTTATCTAACTTGATAGTTTTTGCATAGCAACCACCCTCAAAGTTAAATACTCCTTCATTACACCAACCATGTTCATCATCACCAATTAATTTTCTATCTGGATCTGCAGATAAAGTCGTCTTTCCAGTTCCAGAAAGTCCAAAGAATACAGCAGTATCACCATCTTCTCCAATATTAGCTGAACAGTGCATAGGGAATACACCCTTTTTAGGTAGTAAGAAGTTCATTATAGAGAATATTGATTTCTTAATCTCTCCAGAATATTGACTTCCACCTATTAAAACAATCTTCTTTTCAAAATTAATTATTATAAAGGCTTCAGAGTTTACTCCATCCTCTTTTCCTTTAGCTTTAAAACCTGGCGCTACAATTACATTAAACTCAGGCTCAAAACTTTCTAATTGTTCTTTTTCATATCTTCTAAATAATTGATTAGACATTAGAGCTTGTGATGCAAATTCATTGACAACTCTTATATTCATGCTATACTCTTTCATTGCTCCAACATAACCATCAAATACATATAAATTCTTATCAGCTAAATAATCTATAACTTGTGAATATAAATTATTGAAAATTTCTTCTTCTATAGGTAAGTTAACCTCACCCCAATTAATTAAATCATTTACACTTTCTTGTCTTACGATAAATCTATCCTTAGGAGATCTTCCTGTATATTTTCCTGTTTTTACAACAAAAGCTCCACTATTAGCAAGAATTCCTTCTTCATTTTTAATAGCATGAGAAACTAACTCAGCATAGCTTAAATTTCTATAAACTTCCTTATTAGTATTAATTTTTAAATTATTTAAGTTAAAATCCATTTTACTACCCCCAAATATCTTCTAGGAATTAATGTAACACATTTTTTAATTTCCTAATATTATAATACTACTTTTCTATAAAAATGCAACAAATATTTTATTTTTCTTTATTAAATCATATTTTATTCAGAATTATTGCAAGTCGAACTTCATTATACTGCATTTTAAATATTATAACGAGATATAGTACATCACTTTTATCGAATTTTGCTAACTTTTAAAATTTTTTTAAATCTAAATTAATATTTAAAATCATCCTTTCATTTTCATTTTAGAATGATGTCATTAATGTAGATATATGTTATAATATAAAATTGATATACTTGTAAATACTCAAATTAATTTATTAAAATAACTCTGACAAATATTTAAAGGATGTGTGAAAAATTAAGATAAATTCATTTATAGCTATAGTCACTTCAAAAATTATATTAAAATTAAGTACCAAATTATTTAAAGGAGGTTCAAACTTTCCTGGCAAAGTCGCTTTAGCCTTAGACAGAGGTATATTATCAACAGTTGCTAAAGGTTATAAGGTAATTTTAATCACAGGTACTAACGGTAAAACTACAACCACTAGTATGATTTATAATATTCTTAATAAAGCCGGTAAAAATGCTATAACTAATAATACTGGAGCTAATATGAATACTGGAATAGTTGCATCTTTCATTTCTAATTTCAAATTTTTTAATAAGAATAAAGATATGTACGCAGTTATCGAAGTAGATGAGGCTTACCTTAAATTTATAACAGAATATATAAAACCTGAAATAATTACTGTAACTAATCTATTTAGAGATCAGTTAGATAGATACGGAGAGGTACATACTACTTATAATAAAATTTTAGAAGGAATACATAAATCTCCCCAATCTCTACTTGTTCTAAATGGTGATGAGTCTCTACTAGGTAAAATTGATGCCGATAATCCTGTAGTTTATTATGGCTTCAATGTTCCTATTAAAGAAAATACAGTTTTAAATGTAAATGCAGACAGCAAGTTCTGTAAATTCTGTAAGACTCCTTATAGTTACGAATTTATTACGTACAACCACCTAGGAAAATACTTTTGTGCAAATTGTGGTTATGAAAGACCTGAACTTAAATATCATATTGATGAAATAACAGCTTTAACTACGGAAGGCTCAGAAGTTGTTGTTAATGAAGAAAGTTACTTTATAAATCAATCTGGAGAATATAACATATATAATGCTATTTGTGCATTATCCGTAACACTAGAATTGGGTATAGAATCAACTTCAATTAAAGCATCTTTACAAAATCAAAAGAGCACTTTTGGAAGGCAAGAGAGTCTAAATATAAATGGAAAAGAAGTAAAAATAATTCTTGTAAAAAATCCTGCTGGTTATAACCAAGCTATAAACACTTTGCTTCTTAATAATAAACCTATAAATTTAGCATTGATGTTAAATGATAATTATGCCGATGGTACAGATGTTTCATGGATATGGGATGTAGATTTTGAAAAATTAAATTCACTAGAAATAAATGATATTATAATCTCTGGTATACGTCTTTATGATATGGCTGTAAGACTAAAGATTGCTAATCTTAAAGAAGAAAACTTTAAAATCTGCGAATCCGATGATGAGCTTATAAATAATATAATAAATGCTGAAGCAGAAACCACATATGTACTTGTTACATATACTGCTATGTTACATCTTAGAAAGTTATTGCACAGTAAAGGCTATATAAATAAAATTTGGTAAGGTTAAGGTGAGTTTATGGAAATTAATATATGTCATTTATATCCTGATTTATTGAATGTTTATGGTGATATTGGGAACATTCTAATTCTTAAACATAGGGCTGAGAAAAGAGGAATAAATGTTATAATAAAAAACGTATCAATAGGTGATGAATTTAGCCCTGAAGATTTTGATATAGTATTCTTCGGAGGTGGTCAAGATTATGAACAGTCCATAGTTTCTAAGGACTTAGTAGAAACTAAGAAACTAGGGATTACCGATTATATAGAATCTGGAAAAGTATTCATATGCATATGTGGAGGATATCAACTTTTAGGAAAAACCTACGAGACTTCTACAGGTGAGGTTTTAGAAGGATTGGGTGTATTAGATATTTATACCAAAGCTTCTAATGAAAGATTAATAGGCAATTCAATTATATATAATGAACTCTTTAATGAAACCTACGTAGGATTTGAAAATCATTCAGGTAAAACTTACATTGGTGATTTAAATCCTCTTGGTATAGTAAGATACGGATTCGGTAACAATGGTGAAGATAAAAAAGAAGGTTGTGTTTATAAAAATACTTTCTGCACTTATTTTCATGGAAGCTTACTATCTAAAAATCCTGAGCTTACAGACAGACTTTTATCTTTAGCCATAAAAAATAAGTATGGTGAAGTTGAACTTTCCCCTCTAAATGATTCCTTCGAAATTAAAGCTAAAGATCATATTATAAAAAGATTTGTAAAATAAAAATAGGTTGTTGCAAAGTGATTTAAAATCATTTTGCAACAACCTATTTTCATATTAAATCCCGATAAATAAAATCACTTACTAATAAAAACTTTTATCCATCTTAAAGGCCAAACTAAAATATTTTATTGAATCATTAACATTTTCCATATCATGATACATGGTGCCTATCTTCATATACCTTTTACATATTTCACTCTTAGTTCCATATTTCATCAGCGCATCTAAAGAAAGCATCATATAAGTTTCAGCCATTACATAATTCTTCTTCCTTTCGAATATCATGGCTTTATAGTAATATGCTTTTTCCATTATTGGAACAAGCTCTAGTTCAATAGATAAATCTAGCACTTCTTCTATATAGTTTAACACTAAATCGTAGTAACCATACTCTATCAAACTTTTAACCCCATCAATTAAAAATTCACATAACTGCTCTTTATCACTTCTTGGATATTCACTCAATGCTCTTTCTACATAGTCTAAAGCCTCGTCTTTAATTCCATTTTCAAACATAGCTTTTGCAAGATCATAATATGCTCTTGCTTTTTTATCTAGCAAGTTATCATATCTTTTTAAAGCTTGCTCTTCATAGTATTTAACTTCATCGCCACCCAAATAAATTTCTATAATAGCTAGTACTTTATATATTTCTGCATTTACATACTCATTTTTATTAAATGAAAGTATTTCCTTTAAATCTTCACTAACTTCTTTTGCTTTAATTATATTATTACACATTATATAGATTACTACTTGATTATAAGTTGCCTTTATATATTCTACTGAGTCTTTTTTATCTAATTCAATAAGTTTCTTCCTTACTGTTGATATATAACTACCCGCTTGAGAACATTCACCATTAGTATATAAATATTTTGCTATATACATATAATAATTAATATGTAAAATTTCATCTTTAGACTTTTGACAAGAATTATAATATCTAGGTATGGTAGTGCTTAATTCCGCTGACATACCGTGATTCAAATAGTATTCAAATAGTATTTGAAATAGTTTACAACTCAAATCATAATAGTGATACTTTTCTGCATAATCTACATTGTATAGTACATCTTCTAAAGAAATTAATGGCGTCATAGAATT
This sequence comes from Clostridium sp. UBA5988, assembly GCF_002435615.1. Classification (NCBI taxonomy): domain Bacteria; kingdom Bacillati; phylum Bacillota; class Clostridia; order Eubacteriales; family Clostridiaceae; genus Clostridium; species Clostridium sp. UBA5988. The sequence continues at coordinate 7,957 of NZ_DJBA01000043.1, forward strand.
AAACTTTTCAATATTTGCTTCTATTTGTTCTCTTACACCATGTTTTAAATACTCCATATCTAATCCAAGCTTGTCTACAATAATTTCTAGAATCCAATCTTCTGGATCAACCTTATTGTTTTCTATACAACTCATTTTAGAAACGGAAATTTTATCTTCACATATATCTTTTAAAGTTAGACCTTTATATATCCTGGTCCTCTTTATTTTTTCTCCAGCCGATAATATTTCCATAGTTATCCCCCATTTTTAAAAATCCGTTAAGCATTTTGTTTCTTCAAGAATCCTAACCCCTTCATCTAAATATTTTCTAGCATCTTCTTCTCTTCCTAAGTCCATGTAGAATTTTCCTAAGGCAATAGCAATCTCGGCACTTTCCTTATGATAATTCATTTTTTCTGTATAGTTTAAAGCATCTATTAAAGTTCTTTCTGCTTCTTCATACTTCTTCTCTAGTAACTCAATTTTATATTTAAGAATATGATACTTATACATTAAAGTACAGTCTGTTACACTTAAATTTTGCATATTAGATACTATCTGTTCTAGTACCTTTTTTGCACTTATTTCATCTTTTAACTTTATATAGTTATTACAAATCAACATTAAAGTATTAACAGTAGATTCCTCAGAAAGCCTTTCTTTAATAGCTTTAGCATCTAAAAGATATTCAAAGGACCTATCTACATATCCATATTCTGAAAACATTTCTCCTAGCCCTGACATTAAATCTGTAATTAAAATACTTTGTTGCCTAGTTCTAAAGAGACTCAAACTTTTTTCAGTGTATGCAATAGCCTGGTTTAAGTTACCCTCTTTAAACCTTACTTGTCCAATCTTCATAAACGATTCTCCATAGTTTCTCGAATCCTTTAGTTTTAAAAGTTTTTCTTCAGCATATTTCATATACTCTATTGCTTCTTTATCAATTCCCATTTTATTAAGAGTTTTGCTTATGTAATAATAAACCTTACCCATAGCAACTTCATTATATACATCACTTTCTTCAAACACCTTCTCTGCTTGTTGAAAATAGCTATATGCAGAATGATATGCATCAAGTTCAAGAGTAATTTTGCCTAGAAGCATAAATACTTTAATAATTTCATCACTACAATTATATTTAATATATATATTATTAGCTGAAAGTAGTAACTCCTGAGCTTCATCATATTCTTTTTTCTTTTCATGTATCAAGGCTTTTAAATACAAATTAGTTGCCATATTTAATTGAAGATCATATTTTTCAATATATAAAAATGAATCTTCTAATGCCTTCCAAGCTATCTCCAAATTATTGTTTAATATATTAGATTCCGCAATATTTTGATAGTATCTACAAATCTTACCTGCTTGCGTTTCTTCAGTCTCCATAAGGTGTTCTACCGAAACTTTTAATGCACCTGCTAAATATTCTAACAAGTCCATGCTAGGATTAGATTTACCTGATTCAATTAAACTTATTTGACCAGCAGTTATTCTATCTCCAGCCAGATTTTTTAGAGTTAAATCAAGCTCCTTTCTCCTTTTTTTTATTTTTTCTCCTAAAGATAAAATTTCCATAAATTCATCCTCTTCTCTTAGCAAATGCTTCCTAATTACTTCAGATAATTATACCCTTATATTGTATCATAAACAAACAAAATACACAAAAATAAATGTCTTAAATTTTTATTAAATGTGAGTTAATTTAATCAGTTTTATTGTATTAAATTAAATTTTATTTAAAATAAAGATAGCTAGAGCAGAAAATCTGCTCTAGCTATCTTAAAGGAACCATTGCTTTATTCAACATATCTTCAGCTCTATGTTGAAATCTCTTAGCCTTTTTCCTTAATTTTCTTTTAGTTCTTCCATCCATTGAAGGCATTACGTAATTAACAGCTAAGGCTAAACTTGCTATCAACACCATAATCTTTAATAACATTTTCATAAAATACACATCCCTTCTCATTGTATACTTATCCACTAAAGTTTCATGGAATTTTCCATATAAATAAATATTATAGGTTGCCATAATATTTACTTATTCATAATTAGTAGATTTTAAGTATGTTTATAGGATGCACATATTTCTAATTTATATGCCTATAATTAATTTATTTTAAGTTTTTAATTAATTCTAATATAATTTTATCCTTAACCTCTATAGGTACAGATTTTAAATGTTTTTCTCTCTCATTTATATCTATACTATTTAAGTGTTCTATTATTCTGGTAATGTGATATTTATCTTCAATCCTTATACTACTATGAACATCTAGAGACATAACGTTACTAATATTTTTCTTAATAATTTTAGAAAGTTTATTTTTAACATCACTAGTAGCAACCCTTAAAGTATTGTTTCCAATAGCTTTATCCACTACAGAATCAAATTCTACCCCAGCACCACTTTTTGCTAACTCATCTGCAATATCGTTATATAAATCATTAGTATGACTATCTACCTTAACAAATATAATTTTTATATTACCTTCTTTTTTTAACTTGTTAATAACTTCATAGTATTCCTTTGATAAAACTGTATTTCTCTCCCATGCACCTGTTGCATGTTGACAAACTCCAGCATAATCATAAAATAATACTATTTCTCCATAGTTATTATCTAATGCATATTTTACACCATTTATAGCAGCCTTAAGCTCTCCATTTACTTGCCTTTGGTTGCACTGATTATTTTTGCCACCACCATAGTTGACATATGTAATTATATCCTTTTCAACTACAAGTACCCCATATCCAAACTCTTCTGTAGATATGTTATAGCTACCATCAACATATATATGAGGCACATCTAAAGGATAGTTGTCCACACCTTTCTTTAATTCTGAACTATTATCTAAATAATCTTTTGCCTCTTTTTCTGTTAAAAAACTCTTATATATAGCACCTTTCGCTCCTTTTACATAGGAAAGACAGTCACTCCAACTTTTAACAATAATATTATTAACGTCTACATTATTATTAAAATCTCTTCCTTTTTTTATTGCATAATATTTAGTTGCCATAATAACCCCTACCTTAAACGTAGATTTATTTAGTAAAAAATACTATAGTCTTTTTTAAAGATATTCTTACTACATCCACCATTTTTCTTATTTCTTTTGCTCCAAACTTGTCATTTAGTAAAGTCATAGCTTCTCTAGAAACCTCTATAATATTGCTCTGGCCTTCCCAATTATCAAGAATTATTTCTTCTGGAATATCACAAAGTACTTTTTGAAGTATAAAAAATGTAACTGCTAAATCATCAATTTTACCTATAATAGGTACTGTATCTGGCAATATATCTAAAGGAAACAGAAGATATCCTAAAGCAATAGATATATTAAACTTTACCTCTTTTGCTACTCTTTTATCCTTATATAACCTCATAAATAAAGCAATTATATCTGGTATCATCACTACATAGGGATACATCTTTTCATATTTTGCAGAAAATCTTTCTTTAAATTCTTTTCTAAATCTTCTATAAGTATACTCTTTATTACTATCTAAATTTTTTTTATTAGATTCTACATTGGAAGTTGGTACTTCTTCTTCATGTTTTTTTTCATTTTTATCATTAGATTTATCATTTTCATTTTTAAAATTAAAATTACTAACCTCTGCTTCAAGACCATATGGGATTATAGATAAATCTTCTAATTTAAAATCAACCATTGGTATAACTTTACACAACTTGTATAAATCTATAATTATCGTATCATCAGTAAACTCTATGCCAAAATTAACCACTTTTGAGCTAATTACTTTTAATGCCACATTTACAATACCTTTAAATATTTTAAGACTTTTTACATTAATTTTATCTATACTTAAATATAGTTTATTATTCTCAACTTTGTTTATAGATATATCAACAGAAAAAGGAATAGATAATTTATGCTTATAACTTCCAATTACATTAATATTTTTATCTACTAATATTTTGTCAATTTTAAGTCCTTCAACGGGTACATAGTCTCTTAATACATCTACAACAATACTGTATAAATCTTTTTCTGTTATTGAAATCTTTATATTAGATATCTTCATTTTACTTTACCTCCAATTGTACTTTAACCATAATAGAAACATAGTTCTTTGTTTCAGATGGGTTTTTTACACCTTCTGAATAGAAATCCTTATCCAAGAACGTAGCAAATCTTTACTCCCACTTTGAAGAAAATGAAAGTATTAGAGCTAGTAGTCATTGGGTAAAATATGTATATAAATACGCCGAATTTCTATATCAAAACCAAAAGGACATACCTCAATTATACAGCATAATTAAAAACAGTACATCCCTCAATCCATATATTTATTAAATTACACATTGGATAATTAAATTAATTTTTTCCAACAAATTAATTTCATAAAATTTTACTGGTTTTCTAGTTTCATGATCATATAGTACTCTTATTATAGGCCTATCGGGGAACCCTTTGTTCTGACTTATAACATATCCTTCTACTCCATTAGAAAGTTTAACACAACATCCTAATGGATATACTGAAAAAGTTTCTTTAAATGTGCGTACTAATTTTTCATCAAACTGACTTCCTGATCCAGAAAGTATAAGCTCATAAGCTTGATTAGGCTCAAACTTTTTTCTATAGCTTCTATTACTAGTTACCGCATCATACACATCACATATTCCTACGATCTTACCAAATCTTGAAATTTGATCCCCTTGTAATCCATAAGGATATCCTTTTCCATTAATTTTTTCATGATGCTGCTCTACTCCTTCAATTGCGCTAGCTGGAATTTTATAATTTTTACTCAATATTTCTCCACCATAAATTGGGTGTTTCTTCATGACTTCAAACTCCTCATCAGAAAGCTTCCCATTTTTATTAATTATACCTGCAGGCACTTTTATTTTTCCTACATCATGTAACATTCCACATATACCCAATTCTCGTACTGCCCACTTTTTCATTCCAAGGCTTATTCCTAAAAATACTGACATAATTCCAGTGTTTATACTATGCAAAAATGTGTAGTTATCATGAGTTTTTACATCATTTAAACATTTATTCACATCTTCAATTTCCATTATATAATTCAATAATTCATCCATATTTTCTAAATATTCATCTCCACATGAACCAACTATACTTCCTATACCCCTTGATATATTCTTTAAGCTTTTCATAGTGGCTTGTTTTAGTACTATTAGTTTTTCATCTACTATGTCTATATCCTCTAATCGTTCATCCTCAAGATAAACATAATATACTCCTAACTCTTCAAGTCTTTTTATGTATACACTGCTAAGACTCATACCAGCTTTTAACAATATTCTTCCATCATCACCATATACATGTTTACCAAGTATATCTGATTCATTAACTCTACATATATGTTCTAATCTCATGATTCTCCCCCAATTATGTACTATTGATATTCCTCACATTTTCCTTCTATATCAATAAAAACCTTTTCTAAAGCTTCCTTAATTCTTGTACATACATTGTTTAATCTATTATTTAGCACATTATGATCTTCATCATAATCAAAAGTAACAATCCACGTAGGATTAAACTCCTCATCATAAATTTCTATAGAGTCTACTATATCTTTGAAACTTTCATCATCGAATAAATCATATATGGCTGAAAATTCCCACTCCTCGACATCTTTGTTAGTATCAAAATATAAATTTACCTTTTCACCATCATAAAATAGTTTAGTAATATATTCTGCACCTTCATTAACCTCATAGCTTCCAAGCTCTCTTGTAAAAAATTTCGTATCTTTATCCTTTTCCATTAATACAATAGCAGAAAAATCCATTATTATACCCTCCTAATATCTCTGTAATTTATTTACATAAATTACTTTAAATGCTATAATTGATTATATCCTTAAAGGAGTGTGAATTATGAATCTTATAAAAAATCTTAAAAAATTCAAAACTCTTTCCCTCATATCTTTAATTATTGTAATTACTATTTATATAATTGTTTTTAGTTACACTAACTTTAAATGTAAAAACTTAGATTATGCTATAAAAAAATACTCTACTTCTGGTATTTTTAATAAATATAAATTATATTCCCTAGAAGACTTTAACATTAAGTTTTCAGATGGTAATATATGTATTGTGGAAGTAAATGGCATAGAAGGAAAAAGCCCCTATAAAACCACGACTTATACTCTTCACTTGGTAAAACATAAATCTGGCAAATGGAAACTATCTGAAATATCTCCTAATAACAATTGATTTTTTGCCATAAACATAACTATTTTAGTATACCTTAGTAACCATAAATATACAACAATAAACAACTCCCCTTAAGATAATATTTATCGTTACCTTAAGGGGAGCATTTGTTCTTCCTATCTTATTTCTGCTAATACACTTAATAAGTAATCATACATTCTATCTAGTGAAGAAATACTTACATGCTCATCTGGTGTGTGAACATCAAAAATATTTGGCCCAAAGGAAATCTGATCTATATTCCCATTAAATTTATCTCCAATTAATCCACATTCAAGTCCTGCATGAATTGCAGATATTTCTGCTTTATTACCAAATTTATTTTCGTAAACTTGTTCAAATACAGTTCTAATTTTAGATTCTGGATTATACTGCCACTCAGGATAATCTGATTCAAGTTCTATAACACAATTCATTATTTCTGCAAGTACTGTCATTCGATCTACAATTGATTTTTTTAAAGAAGCTACTGAACTTCTAACTGCATTGTCAAATTCTACAGCTTCACTAGTAGTAGTTACCACACCTACATTGGTAGAACTCTGTACTAACCCTGGTATTGCCATACTCATAGTTTGAACTCCATTTGGTAATAAGAATAATGTTCTTATTACTTTCTGTCTAGTATCATCGCAGAATACTTTATCTACAGACTTAGTAACTTCATAAGTTAATTTCAAATCATCATCTATACCTTGTAATTCATTTATAAATATAGAGGACCATTCTTTCACTTTTCCTTCAACTTTAACTATATCTTCTGGTCTTACAGCTATAATTGCATCTGCTTCTCTTGGAATAGCGTTCATTTTAGCTCCTCCATTTAAAGATGCTAATTTGAAGTCTACAACTGAATTAAGATCCATTAAGAATCTACCCATCATTTTATTGGCATTTCCTCTTTCTTTCTTAATTTCCATACCAGAGTGTCCGCCTTTAAGTCCTCTTATTTTAATAGCTAATGAACTATAGTTTCCTTCTATATTCTCATAATTTGTTGGCACAGAGAATTTAAGTCTAACTCCTCCTGCACAACTTACTAATAGTACTCCTTCTTCTTCAGAGTCTATATTTATTAATATTCTTCCATTTAAATGTTCTGGATTTAAATTTGTAGCTCCACCCATTCCTGTTTCTTCTTCAGTAGTAATTAATACTTCTATAGGAGGGTGAGCTATTGTTTTGTTATCAAGAATTGCAAGAGCATAAGCTACAGCAATACCATTATCTGCTCCTAATGTAGTTCCATTAGCCTTTATAAAATCACCATCAATAATAAATTCTATTGGATCCTTTTCAAAGTCATGTTCAGTTCCTTGATTTTTTTCACAAACCATATCCATATGCCCTTGTAAAATCACTATTGGAGCACTTTCATAACCACTAGTAGCTGGCTTCTTAATAATAACATTTAGTGCTTCATCTTGTATAACTTCTAAATTTCTGTCCTTGGCAAACTTAACTAACCAATCGCTAACAGCCTTTTCATTTCCTGAACCTCTTGGTATTTCATTCATCTCTTTAAAAAATTTGATTGCCTCAAAGCTTTTTAAGTTTTTTAATGTTTCTATCATTTTAATCATCCTTTCCTTAAAAGAAAATCATCTTTAATCCAAATAATATCAAAATTATGCCTCCTATGTAATCAGCATATTTTCTTAATATATGGATTTTTCTTAGATACTTTGCTATTATAAATGCTAATATGCTCATAAAAAATGTTATCATACCAACAATAGCAGTAAAGAGTGTTAAGGTTACCATACTTTCTATCCTTGAGAAAGCAATAAATCCAATTACTATTGCATCAATGCTCACAGATATCCCTAAAATGAAGTACATTTTAAAGGTTATGACAATACTTTCTTCTTTTTCTATCATACCTTCCTTTATCATAAGTATACCAACTATTGCAATTACTATTCCTCCCATAACTGCAGGGACGGAAGCAATGTTCTCTGTAAATATTTTACCACCAAATCCTCCTAAAATAGAAAACAAAAATTGGAAAAAACCAAAAGAAATTGCAAAAGAAAACTTTTGTCTTGCCTTAGCACCTCTATTTAAGCCAATAGCTATCGCAATACCAAAAGCGTCTAATGAAACTGCTAAGGCTATGAATAGCAATTCTTCTATTGCCATAAAAGACCTCCTACAAATACAATAATTTAATATTATCATAAATTTATATTTTCAATAACAACATTAATATTAATATTATAATTCTAACTTTTCAAAATTATGATTATAAATTAAATTATTTGTACTATAATAATTATTACTTTTAAATATACAGTTGTCAATTAGAAATATAGTGTTAAAATATATTCATGAGTTTTATTATATGAGGTGATAACATTGATTACAATATTTAAAAGTGATACCTCGGGCCGTCTCACAGAAATCGATTCTATAGAACATGGCTCTTGGATTAGTATGATTAATCCATCCGATGAAGAAGTTCTTCTAATTACACAAAAACTTAACATTCCTCAAGATTTTATAAGAGCTGCCTTAGATGAAGAAGAAGGTTCAAGAATAGAATTTGAGAATAATGCTACTCTTGTAATTATAGATATTCCTTTCACTGAAATGGACGATAATTCATTAACTTACGATACATATCCATTAGCAATAGTATATACTGAAAGCGTAATTATAACTGTATGTCTTAAAAACAGTCCTGTATTATCAGATTTTACCATTGAAAAAATCTCTTCATTTTATACTTTTAAAAAAGTCAGATTTATGCTTCAAATATTATATAGAGCATCAAATTACTATTTATTATACCTAAGACAAATAAATAGAAAGAGTCTTTTGGTTGAAAAAACCCTTTATAAATCTTTAAAAAATAGAGAATTAATTCAATTATTTGCTCTTCAAAAATCCTTAGTATATTTCTCTACCTCTTTAAAATCTAATGATTTAACCTTAGAAAAACTTTTAAAGCAGGAAATCCTTACAAAATATGATGAGGATAGAGATATTTTAGATGATGTTATGATAGAAAATCGTCAAGCTATAGAAATGTGTAGTATATATAGTGATGTCCTCACTGGTACTATGGATGTGTTTGCTTCTATAATTTCTAATAATCAAAACCAAGTTATGAAATACTTAACATCTGTAACTATAGTTATTTCTATTCCAACTTTAATATCAGGTCTTTTAGGTATGAATGTAGGTGGAATACCTTTTTTCAATGCCTCTGATGGATTTCTGTATATGTGTATAATTGTAGGATTAATAACTTTAGCCGTTACCTATTATCTTAGAAAAAAAGATATGTTTTAAATAATAAAAACCCAATAGAAATCTAGTATGTAATTATGAAAGTATTTATGGATAATTATATACTAGATTTTTTATTGAATCCCCTTTTGTAACATTCACTAATTATATATCATATACTATATTTGATAATATTTTTATATGAGGTATATAATGCAATATATTAATGTTCCCTTTAATATTCCTACAAGAGTAGATGACATGATGAATTCTGAAGATAATATGTCAGCCTATGTTAGGGTTGCTCACATTGCAGCTAGAGCCCCTGATGTAGATATTTATGTAAATGATAAACTAACAATATCTGATCTTGAGTATAGAGATTTTACAACCTATATTAAACTTCCTTCTGGAACTTATAACATAAAGGTATATAGAGCTAATAATACTGATTTTCCCTTGGCAGATGTTGATATTTTTATAGCACCCAAAAGTGTAACTACTATTGTAGCCTACATGCAAAGAAGAATGTTAAGCTTATACCCTGTAGATGAGACTCCGTTAACCTCTACAACTGATGGTAAAGCTAAAATTAGAATTGCTCAGTTTATTGAAAACATTCCACCTGTAGATGTAGTTCTCTCTAATGGTACTGTACTTTATAAAAATGTAAACTTTAAGGATATAAGAAATTATATTGAATTACCTATTGGTAGATATACTATGCTATTAAAATTAGCTAATACAGATATTGATATGTTATATGTTCCCAATATAAATCTAAAATCAGATAAATACTATACTCTTTATTTGATTGGTTTAGTTACTAATTTCCCAACACCACAGATGTTAATTCCTTTAGATGGAATAAGTTATTTAAATATATAAATTTTGTTTCTTTAGTATCTAAATATTTATTAATTAATCTTTACACATTAACGTAAAAGCTAGCCACAAACTAGCCTTTACGTTTAATTTTTATTTAACTACCTTAATTATTGTCCTGCATATTGTAATTTATACAAATTGCTATAAAGCCCTTTTTTCTCTAATAGTTCTGAATGACTTCCAATTTCACGTATCCTGCCCCTGTGCATTACAATAATTTTATCTGCATTTTTAATAGTTGACAATCTATGTGCTACTACTATAGTAGTTCGTCCTTTAGTTAATTTATTTAGAGCATCTTGAATTAAACTTTCTGTTTCAGTATCTATGTTAGCCGTAGCTTCATCTAAAACTAAAATTGGCGGGTTAAAAGCTAATGCTCTAGCAAATGCAATCAGTTGTCTCTCGCCTTGAGAAAATGTTGTTCCTCTCTCATTAACCTCAGCATTATATTTATCTGGTAATTTTTCAATAAATATATTTGCATTTACATATTTACATGCTCTTACAATCTCTTCATCTGTTATATTCTCATTATTTAATCTTACATTGCCTTTTATATCACCAGCAAATAGAAATACATCTTGAAGCACTGTAGCTACATTTTTTCTAAGTTCATCCTTAGACATTTCTTTAATATTAACTCCATCTATCAGGATTTCACCCTTTTGAATATCATAAAGTCTAGTTATGAGACTTATTATTGAGGTTTTTCCTGCTCCCGTTGCTCCAACAAAGGCTACCGTTTCACCTTTTCTAATCCTAAAGCTTACATCTTTTAATACCCAATCTTCATCATTGTAGGCAAACCAAACATTTTTAAATTCAATATCCCCTTGGGCACGTCCTATATGTTTAGGCTCCTTTGGGTTTTTAATTATAGAATCATTATCTAATAACATAAATATACGCTCTGAGGACGCCATAGAAGACTGAAGTATATCAAATTTTTCAGATAAATCAAATATTGGTTGGAATAATTTTTGTATATATATTACAAATGCATATAACACTCCAAATTCTATTGTTAAATTTAGAACCGCTGTACCCCCAACCCAAATTAATATGCATAGAGCTAATTGATAAGTCATATCCATAAGTGGTCTAAATATAGCGAATACTTTAATTTGTTCCATTGCAGCTGTGGAATATGATGTATTAATTTTATCAAATTCACTATACTTCTTACTTTCAACTCCAAATATCTGAACAGTTTTCATACCACTTATATTTTCAGATAAATTAGAGTTAATTCTAGATAATCTAGTTCTTACTTTCCTATAAGCTTCTCTATCATATTTTCTAAATATAAAGGTTAAAGCAACTACTAATGGGAGGGTTATAATTGATACTATTCCTAATTTTACATCTAATAGAAACATGGCAATTATAATGCCACTAACAAGAAATAAATCTTTGATTAAATATACTAAAACAGATGTGTACATTTCATTTAAGGTTTCTACATCATTTGTAATTCTAGTTACTAATCTTCCCACTGGACTCTTATCAAAGAAAGATAATGATAAACTCTCTACATGCTTAAATATTGCAGCTCTTATATTATATACAATCTTTTGCCCGGTATACTGTAACAAATAAATTTGAATATAATTTAGTATAAATATTACTATATAAATTAGCAATATTATAATAGCACTCCACTTTATCAAATCTAAATCATTAGTTCTTAATACTTTTATATCTTTTATAGTTATTTCATGAGCTTTAAATTCATTGTTATCTTGAAAAAACTTTTCACCTGATATTTCATAGGCTGTGTTTTTCCTTGGTTCCCCCTCTATAACATAGGGCTCATTATTTTCATCATATACTATTGAAGCTCTTATTGCTCCATCCCTTTCTCCCCTTACTACATATTTATCTCCTATGGCTATGGAACTATTTTCAGCTTCTTCTACAATAGAATATTTTCCACTTAAAGGATTAATATTATTATCTATAACATTTTTAATTATGAAGGGAACAGACAAATCTAAGCACACCACCAAGAACATTATAATTACTACTATTCCCATTAAGCCTTTATATGGCAATGCAAATTTTAAGAGCCTTTTCATCAAAAGGGAGTCATATTGCTTATCTAATACTTCATCTTCCTGATTAAAGTTTTCCATAATTATAGCTCCTCCTCTTCCATAATTTCTTGCTCAATCTGTTGTTTTTCATATATATCTTTATAAATTCCTGGCATATTTTTAAGTTCTTCATGTGTTCCTTCTTGAACAATTTCTCCCTGTTCTAGAACTATGATATTATGAGCATCTTTAATTGCTGAAATTCTATGAGATACTATAATAGAAGTTTTCTTCTTCATTACACCTTTTAAATTCTCAAGAATTATAGCCTCAGTTTTTGCATCTACTGCTGATAAACAATCATCTAAAATTAGGATATCAGGATCTTTAATAAGAGCTCTAGCTATAGAACATCTTTGTTTTTGACCTCCCGAAAGAGTAGTTCCTCTTTCTCCCACTATAGTTTCAAACTTCTTTGGAAAGTCTATTATATTATCGTAAATATCTGCCTTTTTAGTTGCATCATGTATTTTTTCAATATCTACTTCATGAAATGCAAGTCCTATATTTTCAGCTAAGCTAGTGGAAAACAAAAAAGGATCCTGTGATACAAACCCAATATTAGTTCTAAGACTATTTAAAGATATTCTATTTATATCTTTATCTCCTATGAAAATCTTTCCATCTTCCACATTATAGAGTTTAAGCAATAAACTTATAAGAGTACTTTTACTGCTTCCAGTCTTACCCACAATCCCAAGAGTTTCTCCCTGCTTTACTCTTAAGTTAATACTTTTAAGAGCTGGTGTTGTTGTGTTATTATAGCTAAAAGTTAAATCCTTTATAACTATATCACCTTGTAACTTATCCACATATGATGTACAACAATCCACTATATCAGGTTTTGTATTTAAGACTTCTTCTATTCTTTCAAGGGATGCAAATCCTCTTTGTAAATTATTAATTACTTGTCCTATAGCCATCATTGGCCAAACTAAGTTTCCAAGATACATGTTAAAAGTCACAAAGTCCCCAAGAGATATTTTCCCCAAAACTACAAAAGTTCCCCCCACTACTATTAGTAATGCAAAGCTTAAGGATGAAATAAATTCTATCAAAGGAAAGAATACTCCCCAAATTCTTATAAACTCCATATTTACTTGAAAATTTTTATCATTTTCTTCTATGAATTTTTCATATTCCCTTTCTTCTTGAACAAAAGATTTAACTATTCTAATCCCTGAAAAATTTTCTTGAACGATATCTGTAAGTTTTGAAAAGCATCTTTGTACCTTTGTGAATTTTCTGTGTATTCTTTTTCCAAATTTTTGAGATACAAATGCTACAAAAGGAAGCGGGATTAATGATAACAAGGTAAGTGGCACATTAATAGTTAGCATTATAATAATAGTGGCAATGGTCAACACTACTGCATCAAAAAACATGATAACGCCGGGACCTAATGCCATTCTTACAGCATTCAAGTCATTTGTTGCTAAAGCCATTAAATCTCCAGTTTTTCTTTCATTGTAAAAATTAGAAGATAATCCTTGTAAATGTTTAAAAAATTTACTTCTTATATCGTACTCTATTTTTCTTGAAGTACCGTTTACATATATTCTCCACATAAATCTTCCAATAGCTATAACAGATGCTATAACTAATATATATACTATAGATTTGACTAAAGTATTTTTATTAGCACTTCCTAAGGCAAAACTATCTGTTAAAAAACCTAGAATTTTCGGTGGAACAAGTTGTAAAAAGTCTACTAATATAAGAAAAAATATTCCTATAAAATATCGTTTCTTGTATTGCTTTGCATACTTTAATAGTTCTTTAATTTTATCCATATTTCCCCCCCTAAATTATAAATCTCCCCTATAATTTTAGAAATAATTAATTTTCTACTACATATATATGATACAAGAAATTACCTTTTATTTCAATATATTTAATTCGAAATGCGAAACTTTTGTATGTTGAAATAGATTCAATATGTTACTAATTAAAAAGTCCCATAAGCTAATAAGCTTATGGAACCTTTTAATCATATAAATCTTTTTTTATTATCTTAAATACTTCTAATGCCTCTTCTATCTTTGATTTTAATAACTCTTTTTTATGTTCAAACTCTTCAATTCCTTTATTTGTAATCCTATATATCTTCTGAGACTTTTTTTCTTCATCCCAACTACCTTCAATAAATCCTTGTTTCTCCAGTTTTTTAAGCAATGGATATATTCCACCTGTACTAGGTATCCAAAATCCATTAGTACGCTTTCCTATTTGATGAGATATATCATTCCCATTAGTAGGCCCCTGAACCAATATATATAATGTGTATATTGGCAATAATCCTTTAGTAAACACTTGGCCTACTGCTTCATTTTCTGTTTTTACCTTTCTAAGCTCTTGTAGTTTTCTTTTATATTCTTCGTAGAGTTTCTTTTCTTCAGCTTTTATATCATTTAGATCTCTCCCTAATTCATCCTCCACCATATCAACCTACTCCTTTTCATAGATAAGTACTCCTATGAATCCTGGTCCTGAATGAACACCTGATACTGGACTTAGATAACCCCCGAAATTTACGAAGTTAGCATTTTTATGAGCTTTAAATTTATCTAGCAATGTCATAGCCTCAGCTTCAGCTTCACCATGCATTATATGAATATCATATTTTTTATCATTTAATTTTGATACTACAACATCATAAATTTTATTTAAAGATTGTTTTCTTCCTCTAACCTTCGCATAAGTATAATACTCCCCTTCCTTATCTACACTTACAATTGGTTTGAGATTTAAAAATTGAGCTATAGTTCCAGCTACTTTTCCAATTCTTCCCCCTCTTATAAGATATTCTAAGGTTCCTATAACAAAGTATATATTTATTCTATCAGTTATTTTAGGAAGTTCTGATACTATTTCATCAAAACTTTTTCCTTGTTTAATCATTTCTGCTGACTCTTCAATAAGTATAGTTTCACCCTTAGATATAGACTTAGAATCATGTACATAGGTCTTAATCTCAGGATGATCCTCTGATATTAGTTTAATTGCATTATTAAACCCTGATAGTTTTGAAGAAATTGTTACTACTATTGCGTGAGTATATCCTTCTTTTTTTAATTCATCATACATTTCCTCCATATCTCTCATGGATGGTAATGAAGTGGTTGGTGCATTAGTTTCTAAAGTATCATATACATATTTAGATGTAATATCTACTCCATCACTATACTCCTTATCCCTATATATTATTTTAAAAGGTAATACCTTTACATTATACTTATCAACTATATCCTTAGTAATGTCACTAGCACTGTCAGTAATTAAAGCTATTTTTTCCATATTTATCACTCCTATATCTGTTCTATTATTATTATATATCAGTAATGAGTACATTATCAATAGTGATATATCAGAAGTGATAATATTATATGCAATTTTATTAAATTTAATTATCTTTATTGATAATTTATTTGTAAAATTAAATTCTATGAACTTCTTCCTTAATAGAATTTAAAATCTCATCTAAACTCTCATTCTCCACAAGTACACCATCTACCCTGGCAATGTATTTGTGACTGCATAAATTACACGCACCTATACACATATTTTCTGTTATTTTATTCTCATCACCAATAACTTTTTTTAATTCCTCTACTAATTTTTCTTGTCCCTCATTACATTTGCATGTACTAATCTTCTTCCCCATGTTTTTTTAATCCTTTCAACCTTTATTCATAAATTATATAATTATTATATACTATAGTCCTTTATTTACAACCTGCATTAAAGTTTTTTTCACGGAAAATTATAGGCGTATACTATAAAGTACACGCCTTATTTTGCATTATATAATTATTTATTATTCATAGCACTGTATATAGTTTCTACATTGTATTTTAAAACATCAGAAAAAGATTTTCCGTCCTCGTTACTATGTAGAGTATATATTTGTTTAGTCTGCGCTCCCACTTCTTTAGCTAAAGTATCTGAAAGCTGAGTACTAATTAATTCTTCAACAAAAATAGTTTTTATATTATTCCCTTTACAATATTCCATAAGATTTTGTAATTCCTTTGGTGATGGTTCTCCTTCTGCAAAAACTCCCTCTATGCTCTTTTGTGTAAGACCAAAATCTCTACATAAATAACCAAAAGTTGCATGACCTGTAACAAAATTTTTATTAGCTAGTTCTTTAAACTTTGGATTATATTCCTTAATTATATTATCTATTTTTTCATTAAACTTTTTAAGGTTTTCTTCATAATACTCTTTATTTTTAGCATCCTTTTCTACCAAAGCATTTTTAATATTTTCACCTTGAATCTTTGCTTCACTTAACCCAAGCCAAGTATGAGGATCCTTTCCTGAATGATTATGTCCTTCATCTTCTTCATGTTCTTCAGATTCTTCATTAGAATTTATAAGTTCCACATCTTTGCTAGCTTCTACAACTATTAGTTCTTTTCCACTTATAGCTGCTTCTACATCCTCAATCCATGATTCCATGCCAGCTCCATTATAAATAAATATATCAGCTTCTTCTATGGCCTTCATATCCTTAGCTTTAATGTCAAAGTCATGGGGTTCACTACCTTCTGGTATAACACTTTCTATGCTAACCTTATCTCCCCCTATCTCCTCAGTTAAAGCCTGCATACCATAAAAGGAAGTAACAATATTTATTGTATTATCCTTTTCTTCATTATTCTTTGACTCTCTATTAGAACATGCTGTTAACATAACTACTATCAAAGTTAATGCTCCTAAAACCTTTAATTTCTTCATAATTTTCTCTCCTTCAATTGAAAATGATTTTCATAAGTAGTATAATTATATCATATTCGATTTTATTATCAACACTGACCTACAACTATTATGTACTAGGTCAGTGTTAATAATTTGCATATATTACATTTTTAAATATTGTCATATTAATTAAAAATCATTCACTCATAGATAATTTTTATTTTAATTTATTTAAACTATAGCTATAATATGTAAAATTATGGCTAGACTTATAATTGTAGAAAGGAGCAATACTAATGATCAAAATTAAAGACCTATGTTTTTCATATAATAATTCTAAGCCCTACATTATTGATAATCTTTCACTAAACATAGATAAAGAAAGTTATGTATCCATAATTGGTGCTAATGGCAGCTGTAAAAGTACCTTAATAAAGCTAATTTTAAATCTACTTACTCCTCAAAAGGGAAGTATTAATTTAACCTCTAAAAAAATTGGATATGTTCCTCAAATAGTCGAAAGTTTTAATAGTTCTTTTCCTATAACTGTTTGGGAAATGCTTAATGCCCATAGAAATGTTCTTAAAATTAAAGATAAAGAGTCAATCACTGAAGCCCTAAAGAAAGTGGATATGCTTGAGTATAAAAATTCTCTTATTGGAAACTTATCTGGAGGCCAAAAACAAAAGATTTTTATTGCAAGGGCTATATTAGCAAATGAAGATATATTAATTTTAGATGAACCTTCCACTGGAGTTGATAGTAAAAGCATGAAAGAGATTTATGGGCTTATAGCCTCTTTAAATAAAAAGAATGGAGTTACCGTTATATCTGTAGAGCATAACTTAGAAACAGCTCTTCAAAATTCATCCCATATCCTTACCATGGAGAATGGTTTTGGAACTCTATATACATCTGAAGAGTACATAAGGAGGATTTCTAATGTTTCAATATGAATTTATGCAAAATGCCTTTTTAGCCGCCATATTCATATCCATACTATGTCCTATGGTTGGAGTATTTTTAGTGCTTAAAAGACATTCTATGATGGGTGATACCTTGGCTCACTCTGCCTTTGCTGGTGTTGCTATAGGACTAGTAATGGGATTTAATCCTATAATTTGTGCATTTATATTTACAACCATATGTGGTTTATCCATAGAGTTTCTTAGAGACTACTACAAAAAATATGCAGAACTTATTCTTTCTATAGTTTTGACCTTTAGTGTTGGTATAGGAATTACCCTTATAAGCACTGGAAAAGCTTCCGGAAACGTCAATAGCTATTTATTTGGAAGCATACTAACCGTTACTAAGGCAGATTTAATTATTATGGTTATTCTTAGTTGTATATCTATCCTAGTTATATACTTTTTATATGATAAGCTTCTATATACTACCTTCGATGAAGAAGGCGCTAAAATTTCTGGTATAAATGTAAAAGCAGTAAACTATATATTTTCTTTACTTGTTGGTGCTACCATTTCTGTCTCTATACGTATAATGGGTATCCTTGTAATGTCGTCAATGATTGCACTACCTGTAGCTACAGCTCTTCAACTAGATAAAGGCTTTAAACCCACCTTATTACTGTCTATCCTTTTTGGGTTTATAGATATAATATTAGGCCTTATTTTTTCATATATACTAAATTGTGCTCCTGGAGGTACTATAGCCTTAACCTCTGTTTTTATATTAATAGTAATTATTATATTTAAATCTACTTTTAAATCTAGAAACTAAAATATAAATAGCTATAATCTTAAAAAACTAAGATTATAGCTATTTAATATAATAATCCTGAATTATTCATAGA
>NZ_DJBA01000007.1:0-14899 GCF_002435615.1 Clostridium sp. UBA5988
TGTTGCCAGGTTTTTAACGTGGCTCGATAGCTCAGTCGGTAGAGCAGAGGACTGAAAATCCTCGTGTCGCTGGTTCGATTCCTGCTCGAGCCACCAAGAATCTAGATTTTATAATCTAGGTTCTTTTTTTATTGGGTTTTTATAACTAATATAAGCTATAGTATAAATCAATTAAATTTTATTTATTTCAGTATTTTGGATAATTATTCTATTAATATAAAATATAAGAATACGATAATTAAGTAATGGAGTTTGATAGGAGTGAGAGTATTATGGTAGACAGAACATATCTTGAAACTGAAAAACTTACAATTTATGAAAACAGGAAAGTTAAAAAGCTTAATAAATCAAACAGAATTAATGATGATTTAAATAATAACAAAAATAAAAATTTTAAGGAGCAATTAAATAAATTTAAAAAGCAACCAACTAAAGATAATATAAAAAAAGTAGACAAAGATAATGGACCAGAAGAAGATATTATAGTGGCCGAAAGTCTAATTGATTTAATGAATGAAAATAGAATAATAACTGAAGTTGTAAGAGAAAAGTTATTAAATAATCCAGAAATAAGAGAGTATATAGATAAAGATGAAGAAATTTTAAATACCATTATAAATAAATAAGGGGATAAGGCAAATGAAAATAAATGCAATGGGAATAAACATATCACAAAATAATAATATTAACAAAACAAGTGCATTGGTTAAAAATATTAAAGTGGATGAAGAGAACAAAGAAAGTAAAAGCTTGAAATTCAATAATAAAAATAATCAAAATGAACTACTTAATAATTTTGAAAAGATAAAGCAAGAATTATTGCATCAAAAGGAAGCTTTAAGAGAAAAGCAGATGAGTCCAGAAGAAAAAAAGTATAAGATGGAAGAAATAAATAGTAAAATCCAAGAAGTAGAGGCTGAAATACAACAATTATTAATGAATGAGAAGCAAAAAGAAATAGACAAGAAAAAAGAGGAACTTGAAGCAAAAAAAGTAGAAGCAGAAAAGAATAAAGTAAATGAGGATGAAGTAAAGGATGGAGTTATAATATCTGCTAGTTTGAATGAACTAATAGAGATAAGTCATTCTACTGAATATATAAATAGATTAAAAGAGATAAAAAATAGATTAAAAGTTGAATCAGGATATATTAAGCCCAATGAAAATTCTAATTCGTATAATAATAAAAAATTAACTAGCTTAAGTAAAGGTATATTGAATATAGAATCTAAGATATCCAATGAGATAGGAAATATAAATAAAAATGCTAATAGGATGAAGGATAAAATTAAGAATGAAATTGATAAATTAGAAAACAATGAAAATGAAGAGAAAAAAGCTGAAGAAGAATTACAAAAAAAATAAATATAATTATAAATGTAGATAGGTTATATAAATAAAACTTATCTACATTTTTTTATAAATATATATTTTATATAGATTTTTATAAAATTATTTCGTAAATAAATTGTAAGTAATATATAAATAAATTGTAATGTATTTGTAATAAATTTACTAATTAAACTATGTTAAAATTAAACATGTAGTAAATAAAAATAAATAAAAATAAATAAAAATAAATATATTCAATTTAAACTAAATATATTTGTAGATTAGAAATAAATAATAGATGTTTTTAGATTAATTAGGGGGTAAATTAATGATTTTAAAAAACAAATTAATAAAATCCAGGTTCATACTGACTATATTAAGTATAATTTTTATATATAATATTTTAAATTTCAATATAGCAAGTGCAATAGATAATAAATATAACATAAATTTAAAAGCTTCTTATGGTGTAGATGGAAGATATAAAATTAATAGTAAAACTCCTATCAATTTAGTGATTACTAACAATGGGGTGGAGTTTCAGGGGAAGATACAAATTGAAACATTGGTTCCAGATACAAATAAATATGATTTAAATACTGAAAGTATAAATATTGCTAAAAATACAACTAAGAGCTTGTGGTACAACATAAATATTGTGAATAAGTTTAAAGTAAGGTTAATTACAGATAATAATGAAGTTATACATGAAGAAACAATCAATGTTAATAAAGGAAGATTAAATGATGGAGATATATTAGTAGGTGTATTGACTGATGATTTTAATGGTTTAAATTATATATCTAATATTAATGTCAATATGAATAATAATCCTGATATGGGGAATAAAAAGTTAATTCCAGTTAGTATATCAGAAGAAGTTATAGAGAAAAATTCTAAGTCTTTAGATGTTATTGATATGATAATTATAAATAATTATGATACGTTAAAATTAACAGAGGATAATATAACTAATTTAAATCAATGGATTTCTAATGGAGGAATTTTAGTAGTTGGTACGGGAGAGAATTATAAAAAGGTTATAGGTGGTATTAATAATAAAATTATAAATGGTACTTTTTCTGAAGCCATATCACGAGACATGAGTATTGGAGAAAGTAATGTAAATGTATTAGCAGTGAAAATGAATATCGAAGATTCTATGAGCTTGTTTGAAGATAATAATTTTATAAGCAAGGTTATTAAGAAAAATGGACAGGTTATTGTATTTCCATGGGATTTAGCTGCAGAAAAGATTTCAAAATCAAGTGAAAATAGTTTAGTATGGGGAGAAATAACATCAGATTTTAATAATAAAATTGATAATGGCCAAGAAGGGTTTTGGAATTTAAATTCATTATTAAGTACAGTTAAGGATATAGGTCTGCCATCTTTTCAGCTTATGATAATACTTTTTATAATATATATATTAATTATAGGTGTACTAATCTATATTGTATTGAAGAGGCTAAATAAAAGAGATTATGTATGGTTATTAATACCGATAATATCTATTGGGTTTACAGTTCTTATATATTTTATAGGTAGTAATTCAAGGGTACAAGACATTATAGCGAATAAAGTAAATATTGTATCAGTAGATTTAGATGGACAGACAAAGATCGAAAGTTATCTAGGGGTGTTAACAGCCAAAAGTAGAAAAGTAGTAATAGAAGAACCAGAAGATATAAATCTAAATCTCATGGAAAATACCAATGACTATTATAGATATAATAATAATTATAATAGCAATGAAAATGCAACTATGAGATTAAATATGATAAAAGAAGGGGATAAGACATACTATAATTTTGGTGAAGTGTCTTCATTTAGTCCGGAAGTTTTTCAGGTTAGTAATTTTAATACTACCTTTGAACCATTGGAGCAGGAATTGAAATTTTATAGTGGTAAGCTAAGGGGATATATTACTAATAACTTAGGGTGTGATATTAAAAAGTTAGTGGTTATGACTCCATATAAAATATGGGATTTGGGAAGTTTAGCTAATGGTGAAAAGATATCTGTAGAGGATAGTGATAAATTTACTTCAGCATTAAATATGTGGGAAATAACTAATAAAATTAGAGATGATAATTATAATAATGGTAATAAAAATAAAGATAATAAAAAGTATGAGTTAAGAACTTGTGAGTTATTGGATTATTTATATAATAACTCTATGTATGATAATAATAAAAATACTTCTAAACTAATTGCGGTTACAGAAAAGGAAGTAGAATATGAGTTAAAAGTAAATGGTAAAGCTCCTTTGAATAAAAATGATACTATATTCATAAATGATATAAATATAAGTTATAAGTCAGAAGATGGCACTATAGAATATCCATATGGTTATTTTGTACCGTATATAATGGAACAAAGTAATGTAGATGGACATTATGACCCTAATGAAAGAACAATAAGTGGAAACTTGGAATTAATACTTAGTTATCAATTACAAGAAGAAGATGTAGTTATAGAAAGTATTAATTTTCAAAAGAATTACTCTCAAGGTAGTTCTAAAATGAAGGGTGAATATAAAATTTACAATTACAAGATTAAGGATTATGAAGTATTAAATTTTGATGATGAGTTAAGCATAACTAACATAGAAGACTACATCTTAGATGGAAATATTAAAATTAAAATTCGTGGTAATAATGAAGAGTGGACTAGAATTCCGGATATTTCTGTGAAGGGTAAGGTGAAGTAGATGTTAACTATAATAAATCTTGAAAAGTTTTATGGTAAATATAAAGCAGTTAATGGATTAGATATGCATCTAAAAAAAGGAGATATATTTGGATTTATTGGTCCTAATGGAGCAGGAAAAAGTACAACTATGAAAATCATTGCTGGGCTATTACCTGCTGATGGTGGAGAAATATATGTAGATGGGATAGATGCTTTAAAGGATAATAAAAAGTTAAAAGAAAAAATCGGATATATGCCTGATTTCTTTGGGTCTTATGAGAACCTAAAAGTTATAGAGTATATGGAGTTTTATGCATCTATTTATGGAATTGTAGGAAAAGAATCAAAAGATTTGATAATGGATTTACTAGAATTAGTTAACTTAGAAGAAAAAAAAGATGCCTATGTAGACGGATTATCTAGAGGAATGAAACAAAGACTTTGCCTTGCAAGAAGTTTAGTTCATAATCCAGAGCTGTTAATTCTTGACGAACCAGCTTCAGGAATGGATCCTAGATCTAGATTTGAGATGAAGGGTATTTTGAAAAATCTCAAAGACATGGATAAGACAGTTATCATAAGTTCTCACATACTCTCTGAAATGAATGAAATTTGTACATCAGTTGGAATTATAGAAGAAGGTAATTTGATATACTCCGGTGGTATAAATAACTTACTAAGCAGAATGAGTAGTACTAATCCATTAAAAATAGTAGTAAGAGATAAAGTTAAGGAATCAAAGGTTATACTTAGTGAACTTCCTTATATAACAAATATAAAGGAAAATTCAAAAGAACTTACAGTATTTTTCAATGGAGGAGAAATAGAAATATCTAATACTATTAAGGCTTTAGTATTAAAGGATATACCTATTGTTTCTTTTACTCAAGCAAGTGAAAATTTAGAGGATGTATTCATAAAGATTACTGAAAAGGAATCGAAGTAGGGGGAAAGAATTATGAAAATTAATCCTATATTGAAGAATGAAAGCAAGGTAGGAGTTAGAACCTTCAGATTTAATTTAATGGTTATGTTATATGTAGGGATACTTTCAATAGTAGCTATGTGGGCTTATTTTATTATAAATAGTGATAAATATGGTATGGGAATAGATTTAAGCAAATTTACAATACTAAGTTTTGCTTTAGCTTGTGGGCAAGCGGTGTTATTGATGTTTATCGTACCAGTACTTACAGCTACATCAATCACAGGAGAAAGAGAAAGGCAGACATTAGATATTTTACTTTCAACTAATCTGTCACCTATGAAAATAGTTTTAGGAAAATTAATGTCAACTGTAACTAAAGTTGCTTTATTAATTATTAGTACTATGCCAATATATGCTATAAACTTCTTAGTTGGGGGTACTAGTTTTAAAGAATTAATTATATTAACACTATTTTTTATAAGTACAACTATATATGTGGGATCTATAGGGATATTTATGTCTACTGTATTTAAGAGTTCAAAATCTTCAACGGTGGCAAGTATATTAACGGTTTTATTTATTGTAATTGGAACTATTATAATAGGTTTTGTTGTGATTAGTAGAGATTATTATGATGCATTATCTAATAATACAATATCAACATTTACAATAAATCTACCATTTTGGTTGTATATTAATCCGACTATTGAGTTTATATATATTCTAATTAAACAAAATGGAATTTCATACTTTGCTCCTGATTTAATAAACTATATGAATTTAAATAAAATATTTGTTATATCTTTAATAAATCAAGGAATAGTAACATTATTGCTAATATTACTTTCAGCATGGAGATTAAATCCAGTAAGAAAATCAATTATTAAGGTGAGAAGATGAACAATATAGATAAACAAATTTCAAAGTTTATAAAGACGGGTGGAAAAAGAATAAGGCTAAATGTATTTATAGAGAATTTACTAGTGTCACTAATAGTGGCATTAAGTATTTCCTCTATGGCAAGTATATTAGGGTTATTTATACCCATATACAATTTATTTGAAATATGCTTTATTATATTAACTATATCTATTAGTATTTATATATTTATATATTTGTATAAGCTTAGACCAGATAATAAAAAGGTAGCTCTTAAGCTAGATTCTAAGGGTCTTAATGAGAGATTAATTACTTCATTAGAATTAATAAATAAGGATGACAACATATCAAATGCACAGAAGGAAGATACCATAGAGGTAATAAGAGAAATTAAGATTTCAAAAATTACTCCTTTTCACATAAAAAGAAAGAATTTATATAGTTTAATAGCTATTCTAACAGTTTTGATTATAATTTTATGTATTCCGACTACTGCTAAAAACCAAGCTAGAGAGATTAGAAAGATGAAGAAGTTTAATAAAGAAGTAATAGAGAAAATAAAGGATGAGAAAAAGGACACTAAGGGTAGTGAGGAGTTACTAGAGGATGATAAGTTAGGTATAGTAAAGGAATTAGATAAGTCTATAGATGAAATAAAGAAGAGTAAAAGTAAAATAGATACAGAAAAAGCTTTAGATAAGCTGGAGAAAAAACTAGATAATATAGAGAAAAATTTAGATAGTGTGTATAGTAAAAATAAAATACAGAATATTTTGAAAAAATTAAATTTAAACAAAGAACAAACAAGTGAAAAATTAGCTCTTTTAAATGAAATAGCTAAGGAGTTATCTAAAATTGACAAAATGAAAGAGCTTAGTGAAGCTATAAACTCTCAGGATGAAGATAAAATTAAAGAAGCTTTAGATAAATTAGGGGAAGACTTAAAGAATTTGAAAGATGAAGATAAAGAAGAAATTTCAAATAATCTTGAGAATATATCTGCTAATATAGCAGATGAAAGTTTAAAAGGTGCATTATCCTCTACAGCAGCATCCATTAGTAGTGGGAATATAGATCTTAGTAAGTTACAAAATGCTTTGATAAGTTTAAATAAGGATTCCATCAATGCTGATAATGGAGATAATAAAAATGGTACTGGAGCACAAAATAATCAAAGTGGAAATGGAACAAATGGCCAAGGGAATGGTAACGGCAATGGCACAGGTAATGGAAGTGGAAATGGTAGTGGTTCAGGAAATGGAAGTGGATGGGATACTGGAAATAAAGAAAATGGAGAAGGAAAGCTTAACAGTGGTGAAAAAGTATTTCTTCCAAATAGAGATACAGGTACTGATGATAATTTAAAAGGAAATATATCAGAAGGCGGAAATTCTCAAAGTATAACTACAGAGAATGGAGTAAACATAGCTGGAGATTCTATAGACTATGAAAAAATTATTCATGAATATTCTAATAGTGAGATAGTAGGACTTAAAAATAAATCAATACCAAAATCGCTACAAGATTTAATAAAAAAATACTTTGAAGAATTAAAATAAGTATGGGGTGTAAAATGGAGATAAATAAGCAATTAATAGAAGGCACTGTAGAAAAAATAAATAAGTGTGAAGTCGAAATATCTAAGGGTATCATAGGTCAAAAGGATGTAATAAGAAAGGTTTTAATAGGAATTTTATGTGGAGGAAATATACTTCTAGAAGGAGTACCAGGACTTGGGAAAACTCAACTAGTTAAAACTATTTCAAAGGTTCTAAAGCTAAGTTTTTCTAGAATTCAATTTACACCGGATCTTATGCCGGCTGATGTAGTTGGAACAAACCTTATTGTTAAAGATAAAGAAGAAACTAAATTTAAATTTGAACAAGGCCCTATATTTGCCAATTTAGTTTTAGCAGATGAAATCAATAGAGCTACTCCTAAGACTCAATCAGCTCTTTTAGAAGCCATGCAAGAAAAAACTGTTACCGTAGGAAGAACCACATATAATTTACCTAATCCATTTATGGTTTTAGCTACACAAAATCCAATAGAGATGGAGGGAACTTATCCCCTTCCAGAAGCTCAGATGGATAGATTTTTATTTAAGTTAAAAGTCGATTTTCCATCCTTAAATGAGTTAAAGGACATTATGGATATTACTGTTACTAATAACAATGTAGATTTGAAAGGTATACTCACAGGTGAAGATATATTGGCTATGAGGTCTATTGTAAGAGAAGTACCTATGGCAGAGGCAGTTAAAGAATACGCGCTAAAACTCATATTAGCAACTCATCCTGAAAGTGAATATTCTAATGATTTTGTAAAAAAGTATGTAGAAGTAGGAGCAAGTCCAAGGGGAGCTCAAGGTCTTTTTAATGGTTCTAAGGTAGAAGCTATTTTAAAGGGTAGACTTAATGTGGCCTTTGAAGATATAAATGATATTGCATATGCAGTGTTGAGACATAGAATATTCCTTAATTTTGAAGCTGTATCAGAAGGTATAACTACTGATATGGTTATTAAAGAAGTTATTAAAAGTTTGAAGGTTATATAAAATGAACAGGAAATTTGATAAAGAATTTTTTAAAAAACTAAATAATATTAGTATAAAATTAAATCTTAAGTTATCCAAAGGAACTCAAGGAGGGCGGAAATCTAAAGCTAGAGGAACTTCAGTAGAGTTCTCAGATTTTAGAGAGTATGTTCATGGGGACGATTTTAGAAGGGTAGATTGGAATGCTTATGGAAGATTTGAAAAATTATTTGTAAAACTTTTTATGGAAGAAAGAGAAGGTAACTTTAGTATATTTATAGATTGTAGCAAATCTATGGATTTTGGAGAATTTAATAAAGGGAACATGGCCTTAAAAATAGCAGCATCCTTAAGTTATATTGCTATTAATAATCTTGACAGGGTAAGAATTAGTGTATTAAAGGAAGAGGGAACTGAACTATTTAACAGGTCAAGAGGAAAAGAATCTTTTATAAAGATTATAGATGGCTTAGAAAGCTTAGAGTTTAGTGGTAAAACAAACCTGAAATCAACTATATTAAAAAATAGATTTACTAATATAGGTATGTCTATTCTAATATCGGATTTTTTAATTTCTAATGGAGAAGAAGAAATAGAAGAAATAGTGAAGTATCTTACTTATAAAAAACAACAGGTTGTATTTATACAAATATTATGTGAAGAAGAAAGAAATCCTGAGTTTATGGGAACTAAGAATATTATAGATATGGAAACTAAGGATGAAGCAAAAGTATCAATAACACCAAAGGTATTAAAATTATATAAATCTAGGATAAAAGAACATGAGGATATGTTAAGAAACATAGTTAAAAAGTATGGTGGAGCTTTTATAAAGGTAAATTCGGAAGAGGATATAGAAAAAATAATTTTAACAGATTTATTTAATCATAAACTTTTAGGGTAAGGAGGAAATTTATGAGCTTTTTGAATATATGGCCATTATTTTTTTTAGTAACCATACCCTTTTTAATTTTATTATATATTTTAAAGGAAAAATCTGAGGATCTCTCAGTATCATCCTTAATATTTTGGCAAGAAATATATAAAACACTAGAAGTTAATAGTCCTTTTGAAAAATTAAAGAAAAATATTATGTTATTTCTTCAAATATTGATTACATTACTAATTATATTAGCTCTTATGAATCCATTTATAAGATTTTTT
This sequence comes from Clostridium sp. UBA5988, assembly GCF_002435615.1. Lineage (NCBI taxonomy): Bacteria > Bacillati > Bacillota > Clostridia > Eubacteriales > Clostridiaceae > Clostridium > Clostridium sp. UBA5988. Next base: position 9,534 of record NZ_DJBA01000007.1, read on the forward strand.
GGTAAGGAATATACTGATTTAATAATAGTAATAGACAACTCAGCTAGTATGTTAGGTGTAAATAAGGAGGAAACCTGTATAAGTAGAGGAAAAGCTATAGCTAAAGAATATATAGAATCTGCTGCAAATGGTACAAAGATATCAATTATTACAGCAAACAAGGATGTTGAGGTATTAGTTACAGCATCAGAAAATAAGGACTTAGTTAAAGATAAAATTGACAGCATAACTAAAAGTTTTAGTCCAGGGGATTTAAGTGGTTCTATAAAATTAATTGAATCAATGACTAAAGAGCTAAAAAATTATGAGGTGTTATTTATAACTGATGAAGAATTAGACATAGGAGATATAAATGGAAGAATAGTTTATTTAGATAAAAACAAATCTAATATATCTATAGATAATATTGCTCATAAAATAGAAGATGGAAAGGTATCAATAATATCAACCATAACCAATAGAGGAAATGATGATTATAGTGGAGATTTTTATCTTTATGGGGAAAAGGAATTACTAGAAGCTACTTCCATAGAATTAAAAAAAGGAGAAGAGATTACACTTAATTTTAATATAGAAGATACTGATATAGATTACTTAAAAGGTGAAATATCAGGAAAGGATGCCATATTAGAAGATAATAAATTTTATCATGTAATGAAGAATAATGATGATAAAAAAGTATTGCTTGTAAGTAATAAAAATGTTTTTTTGGAGAAAGCTTTGTCTGTAGTTAGTAAGGCAGATGTAATAAAAACTAATGATATAAGTAATATATCTGAAAAGGATAAATATAATTTATATATTTTTGATGGCATGTTAGGTGAATATATGCCTCAGGATGGTAATATTTTAATAGTTAATCCAACAGAAAATAATTTATTTAGTGTATTAGGTGAACAAGCTGGTGGAGAAGCTGTGATAGTTAGTGAAGATATACCTAAATACCTTCAGAATATGACATTTATAGCATCTAAAATAAAGAAGACTGAAATGCCGTCATGGGCAAAGTCTTTAATAAATATAGGAGATAAATCTGTATTATTTCTCGGGAAACATAATAATCAGAAAGTTGCTGTAGTAAATTTTGATTTTCATGATACTGATTTACCACTTAAAGCAGAGTTTCCTATGCTCATTGATTATATATGTGAAGAGCTTATAGATAGAAAAATAGTTAATAGTAATTATATTGGTGGAGAGGATATAAAAATAAATGGAAGCTTTGCATATGATGAATTAATTTTAACTACTCCCAGTGGAAGAGTGCATACTATAGAGAATGATAGTATATTAAAGGAAAATTTAGACCTTGGAGTTTATGCTATAGAAGATAATAATCATAGTTTTAATGAAATGTTCTCTGTTAATTTTCCATCTATTGAGGAAGGAAATATAATGGAGGATACTATAGAGGATATAGAAGCTAGATCAAATAACAAGGGTAGCATTAAAGGCATGTTAAATATAACACCTTATATAATAAGTTTAATTATGCTTTTAATTATTGTGGAATGGATTTTGTATAAAAAGGGATATTAAAGTATATATTAAAAATTAATTTTTTATAGCTATATAATCATTAGAAAGGGGGGGCTGGAGTGAACTTTGAAATTGAAAAAGTATATTTGTTATTTTTAATACCACTAATTTTCATGGTAATGTACTTGATATCTAAAAAGATTAAATTTAAAGACAAGGGTATTAGTTTTATTAATATAAATAGGTTTATTATTATAACAATACTTATACTTGCTATGTGTAACATAAGTATAAGTATTAAGACAAAGGATTCGTCAACCATATTTTTATTGGATTTATCTCATAGTATGAGTAATTATAAAGGTGAAATAAAGGAATTTGTAAAAAGTGCTATAGAAGCTTCACCATCAAATAATAAAATAGGAATAGTTACTTTTGGTGAAAATCAAGAAATAGAACAGTTCCTTACCTACTCTAAAAGCTTTAATGATATTCAAACTTCTCCAATTGGTAATACTACTAATATAGAAGAAGCAATAAAATTTTCTTTAAGCATGTTTAAAGATAGTGACTATAAGAGAGTAGTTTTAATTACAGATGGAAAAGAAAATCAAGGTGATATATTAGAAACGTCCACTTATTTTAAGGATAATAAAATTGATTTTCAAGTATATAAAGTAGATAGTGAACAAGTAGAAGATGTATATATAGAAGATATAGATATACTCGACAAAGTAGCTATAGGAGAAGAATTTTCTGTAACTGTAAATATTAAATCTAATATTAAGACAAAATCAAAGGTATCAGTATATTCAGGAAGAGAAAAAAAAAGTGAAAAAGAAATTGATATAGAAAAGGGCGATAATACATTTTTATTTAAAGATATTCAACATAAAGGTGGATTTAAACCATATAAAGTAGTTATAGATCCACAAAATGATGGAATTTCATATAATAATGAATATACAACATATACTAATATAGTTTCAAAACCAGAGATTTTAGTAATACAAGGGAAAATTGGTGAAGGAAAGGGACTTGAAGAAAATCTAAAGACCATAGGTAGTAGTTATACTATGATAAATCCGAGTACTGCACCTAGATCTATAAATGAGCTTATAGAATATAAGGGAATATTTCTTTGTAATACCCATGTAGATGATTTACCTAAGGGTTTTTTAGATAATGTGGAAAGTTATGTGAAAGATTATGGTGGTGCAGTTATAACTACAGGGGGAGATAATTCTTATGCTTTAGGGGGATATAAGAATTCGGTTTTTGAAGAGATACTTCCTGTTAGCTCTGATAAGAAAGGTAAAAATGAAATTCCGGAGATATCTTTAACATTGGTATTAGATAGATCTTCTAGTATGCTGTCTTCAGATCAAGGAAGTTTTAGTAAAATTAGTTTAGCAAAAGAGGCTGCAATTAGATCCCTAGATAATTTAAGAGAAACTGATAATATAGGTGTAGTAACTTTTAATACAGAATATAGCTGGGCGGTACCTATGCAAAAGTTATCTAATAAAGATGCGGTTTCTGATAAAATTAATAGTATTATAGCTGAAGGTGGAACGTCTATATATTCAGCGCTAAATGAAGCTTATAACAAGCAAAAAGAAAGTAGTGCAAAAATAAAACATATAATACTATTAACAGATGGACAAGATGGTATGGGAGAAAATGAATATAAAGCTTTAATAAATGATATTAAGAAGGATAAAATGACTTTATCTACAGTGTCTATAGGTACTGATAGTAATAATCAATTGTTAGAGTGGCTAAGTAATAATGCTGGGGGGAGGTACTATCATAGTGATATATATACAGATGTACCAAGAATATTTGCAAATGAAATATTAATATCTACTGGGGAATACTTAATAAATGAAGAATTTACTCCTAAAGTATCTGCTCATCATGATATTTTGAATAATGTTATAGATGGAGGGAAATTTCCACATCTTTTTGGTTATATAGGCACTTCTATAAAAAATACAGCTATAGAGATAATGACTTCTCATATGGATGAACCAGTTTTAGCAGCATGGCAATATGGTATTGGTAGAGTAGTAGCATTTACCTCAGATGTAAATGGTCAATGGAGTAAAGATTTATTAGCGTTTGAAAAAACACCACAACTTTTTAGTAATATAATATCATGGACAATGATTGATTATGATAGTAGTGGAAATTTAAGTATTACACAGGAAGGAAGTATTGCCAAAGTACAATATGAGACTAACAATCATGAGGATAATAAGAAGGTTAAAGGAGCGTATACCTTTGAAGGAAACACTACGTCAGAATTTGAACTAAAACAAGTATCACCTGGTAAATATGAAGGAAATGTACCTATGAGTGAATTGGGATTCTATAGTTTTAACATTACTGAAGAGTTACAAGGTAAGACTATAGCTAGTCAATTAGGAGGGTTTGCATATCAATATTCTCCCGAATATAAATTTCAAGAACAATCTAATAGTTTATTAGCTTTAGTAGAAGATACTGAAGGAAAAATTATAAATTCTGTAGAGGATATATATGAGATAAAGAGCAATAAGGGGCATACTAAAAGAAATATAACTAATTTATTATTAATAACAGCTATGTTATTGTTTTTATTTGATATAACTTATAGAAGGTTAGGTTTAAAGAGGTATATAAACAAGAAGCTCTTTTATAACATTAAAGAAAAGATATATGCAAGTAAAATAGAACAATACAAAGAAGAAAATAATACTATAAAAGCAAAAAAGATAGGTAGTTTAACTAAGAAAAATAAAGAAGAAGAAAATATATTTAAAAAAGAAATTATAAAAACAGATCTAGAAGAAAAAAAGCTAGATATAAAACAGGAAAAAACTAATATAAAGCGTATAAGCATGTATAAAGATAGACTTAATAGGTATAAATCCAAAAATCAAAATGGGGGTCTTAACACAGGTGAGTTATTAAAAAAGAAGCGTGAGAGAAATGAAGATTAAAAATATATGTTTAAATTTAAAATGAGCAACCCTTTTATTGTAAGTGAAAGGGTTGCTCATTTTAATTATATATAAATAGTTAGATGTTTTGTTAAAAATATGTTTTAAATGATATATCTATACTAAATTTTCTTTAATGAAGTTAACTACTGTATCTACATGGCCTGGAACTTTAACTTTTCTAAATTCTTTAACTATGTAGCCATCTTTATTTATTATGAAAGTACTTCTTTCTATTCCAATAGTCTTTTTACCATACATATTCTTTTCTTTTAGAACATCATATAATTGACAAACAGATTTATCTTCATCAGCTAACAAAAGAAAGTTAAGTTCTTGTTTCTCAATAAACCTTTCATGAGATTTAACACTGTCTTTACTAATTCCAATAATTACTGTATCTAATTCATCTAATATTTCTTTGCTATCTCTAAAGTTTATAGCTTCATTTGTACAACCTTGGGTATTATCTTTTGGATAAAAGTATAATACTATATTTTTGCCTAAGAAGTCACCAATTGAGTGAGTATTGTTATCACTACCTATTAAAGAAAAGTTTGGAGCTTTTTTTAATTGTAATGTATCATTCATTATTATCATCCTCCTAAAGAAAGTTAATACTAATAATTAACTAATATCTATTATTAATATTATAACATTAATGGGGATTAAAATATACAAAAAGTCTAGAAAAAAGGATTAATATACATATATAGTAAACATATATAAGGATACTTGTCCTGGTGTATCAGTACAAGAAAATAGAAGTATGTTGGTGAAAAATATAGGAATATATGAATATTATCTAGCTAATAGGTAAATAATGAAATTGAATCTATTTAAGATCATGATAAGATAAGTCTTGTCACTGAGAGATACGGCAGAAAACAACAAGAAATT
>NZ_DJBA01000005.1:0-13391 GCF_002435615.1 Clostridium sp. UBA5988
TCTATGAATAATTCAGGTTTATAATAAAATATGATTTCAGGTGAATATTTTTATATCTTCTCTTTGATTTTTAGTTTTAAATAAGGTACAAGTACAATTGCTATAAGGGCACTTATCCCCATTAAGTATGGATAATAAAGATATTTCATTATGATAAATGGTGACAATTTAGCTAATGCAGATGCTGATAAAAGTTGTGCACCATAAGGAATAATTCCTTGGGACATACAAGAAAACATATCTAATATACCCGCTACTCTTTTAGGTTCAATATCATATTGATTGGATATATCTTTAGCTATAGGTCCTACAGTAACTATAGCTATAGTGTTGTTAGCTGTACATATATCAACTAAACTAACTAATGTGGCAATTCCAAATTCAGCTCCTATTTTACTGTTAACTCTTTTTGTAATAAATCTTAGTATAAACTCAATTCCTCCATTGAATTTTATAATTTCAACCATTCCACCAATTATCATTGAAATTATTACAAGCTCAGACATTCCCCCAATTCCTTTACCTATGGCCTGCAATAGACCTATTATATCAAAGGCTCCCGTAAATATTCCTATACTTCCTGCAAATAAGATTCCACCAACTAGCACCAATAACACATTAACCCCTAAAAGTGCCGCTAATAATACTCCTACATAAGGTAAAACTTTAACTAAACTATATGAATAATCCGCTACTACCTTAGATTCTTGCCCCATTGTTGTAAAAATAAATATTAAAGTTGTTATTATTGCTGCTGGCAATACAACTATAAAATTCATTCTAAATTTATCTCTCATCTCACAGCCTTGAGTCCTAGTAGCTGCTATAGTTGTATCAGAAATCATAGAAAGGTTGTCCCCAAACATTGCTCCTCCAACAACAGCTCCAACCACTAAAGCTACAGGTATACCTGTCTTAGCTGCAATTCCAGTAGCTATAGGAACTAATGCTACTATTGTTCCCATTGATGTACCTATAGATATTGCTATAAAACATGCAATTATAAAAACTCCAGCTACTAGTATGTTACTTGGTAAAAATGTTAGTCCTAAATTAACAGTAGATTCTACAGCCCCCATAGTTTTTGCAACCTCTGCAAAAGCCCCTGCTAATATAAATATTAGACACATTAAAATGATATTTGGTTCTCCCGCTCCCTTGCAGAAGACATCTAATTTTTTATCTAGTGATACTTTTCTATTCATAAATAATGCTACCAATGCTGCTAATAAAAATGGTACAGTTACAGGCATAGCATAAAAATCCTTTGTAACTAAAGAAATCCCCATAAAAACAGCTATAAAAATAAATAATGGTAACAAAGCAATAGCACTGCCCTTTTTCAAGTTATCTTTCATTTTTTCCTCCTTAGTTAATTAATTTTTTAATTTTTTTGTATAAGATTTAGTGATCTTAGGCATCCGCAAATAAAAAAACTTCTTGCCTTACCTAAAAGATAATGCAAGAAGTTATGCTCTTCCAATTCTTATCTTCCAGGTTAATCCTGCTGGATTTAGCACCATAAAGTTTAAAATAACTACCTTTGGTTGCCGGGCTTCATAGGGCCAGTCCCTCTGCCTCTCTTGATAAGATACTATATTATATTATTAAATTCTTTATAAGAATAGCATTGGTTTATTATTATGTCAATATAATTTATCTAAAGCATTTTAATCATATTTTATCAAATAAATGTTTAATTGCTTTTTCTCTTTATTTTTGGATAAGTAAAAAGCTCACAGACAAAGTCTATGAGCCGTGAAATCAAAACTTTATTTAACCTAAGTCAATTCTTTTTTATAAAAGGTAGAGGTTTATTGTTTAGTTACATTTACTTAGCCTCTCAGCAGTTTCAATATAAGTCTTATCCTGTAATTTGAAATTAAAATATATTAATATAAATAAAGGTGGATACTTATGGTACATTCTTGGCTTAACTAACTTATGGATTAACATGCGGGTTGGATTTTACGCTTAATCAACTAATTATTAAAAATAGACTGCATATTTTTTCTTACTGCTTTTAGAAGTTCTTTTGGTAATTTTTCTACTTGTTCACCAATCATTACTCCGTGTGGTTGTTTGTATCCTTCATTCCATACGAAGTTAAAGATTTTCTCATTTGTTTCACTACTTTTTCCTATTTGAAATGCATAGACTTCAACATTTTTAGATAATAATTCTTGTACAATTTCTTTTGATGATCCTGGGAAACTTGATGCACCATCTGTAACTTCAAAGACTATCTTTATTTGTTTTCCTTTTTTAAGTTCACTTTCCTGTATGGACGTAATTCTATTAGATATTTCCCCAAGGCAGCTTGCATCATCTGTTGCTCCATCTGTTGCATTTAACTTTACGATTGATCGAATTATATCACTTTTCTCTTTTTCTTTCACATTTTTATCGTTAAATTCTTTAACATTATAATACTTACTGCCAAAAAACCAAGTTTCACTTAAAACTTCTACTTTTTGATTCAACCGCTCTTCATTACTTTTCAAATATCTATTAAAATCATCTATTGATAGCAAGGTCACTGCCAAAGCTTTTCTAGCCACCTCAATTTTTGACGGGTTCATTGATCCTGAGTTATCTATCACAAAAGAAATCTCTATTCTTTCAGGTAATATATCTGCTTGAGTCTCTAATAAGTATCTATTGAAAATCGTAAGATTTTTATAATTTCCCTTTTTTTCGGCTTCTACAAAATCTGGATGAAAATTAATAAAACTATCCACATCTAGCTTTCCCTTTATTTGACCATCTTTCTTTACACTTACTTCTTTTTTTGCATCCCCTATTAACTTTTTCCAAAATTGACGCATTTGTTCTCTTTCCAACTTCATTTTATTTGAATAAAATTCAAACAATTGTTGATCTGATTGGCTAATCCCATAGGTCTCTAAATCTACCTTTCCTTGCATGGCATTTTGTATACTCGTACTTATTTGGTCTTGTTGATCCATCATTTCTTCTAAAATCTTTTCCACTTCCTCTTGAGTAGATTCTAGTGAATCTGGCATCTCATCTGCCTTTGACTGTTCAAAAGGATTTTCATTTCCTTTAACCTGTTCTTCTTTCTGTCCTTTTGATTTATAAAACATCATTTCATCAATTTCTTGTTTCCATAATTGTTCAAAAGTTGGATAGATGAAAGAACGAATGAATGGATCTCTCTCTATAATTCCTTGGTTATTATTTATCTGTCTAATTAATTGATAATGGATAAAATCAAAAAAAGGCTGATTAAAAATTTTTCTGTCAAATGGATTTTCAACGCATTCTTCAATTTTAGGCTCTATTTTATATAATTCAATAATAAAAAAGCTATTTGCGAAAGCTATATGTCTAGGCATTTGAGGAATTGACTCAATAGTCTTACCTGTTTTTTTCATATATGAAACAATTTTTTTAAAGTTTTCTTCATCCCTATATATAGGACACATCTGCAAAACTCTTAGAAATGATGTCTGCTTATCTAATAGATGTAACAAAGCAAAAATTTCTTTTCTCACATAATTAGAAATAATTTTAGGTTGATATGCAGGGTCATTTTCTAGTCCTTCTTTTTTTATCCTAGTCATAATATAGCTTGTCATATGATCAATTTCTTTCTGCCAATCTTTTTTTCTATTCAGATATTTTTTAATATGCTTTTTCCAATCAGGATATAAGGCTAGCTCATAATAGATATGCCACATAATTTGATTGTCATCTAATTTTCTATCTAGAAAACTTTCCAGCGGTAAGTATAAAGCCCCTTTAGAAGAATTTAATATAAATCTTTGTAGTTTTGAATCAGGAATATACATCAAACTAGAATCTCCTGTAAATGTGGCTAATGAGCGTTGTTCTTTTTGTAGAAATTCTTCGCAATGTTTTTTAGATTCTTCAATTAGAGTCTGTTCATCAAAGTCAAACATACTCATCCCCTCCTATTAATACAGTGGCAGATTCCACAAGTCTTTTGGTGTATCAATTCGATCAATGTGTAAAAGATTTAATTTACCTTCTATATCCATAAGCAAATATTTTGAAATATCTAATTTAAAGACATTTGTAAAAAATATATCTTTGATCGTTGCTTCTTCATTTAGATGCCAATTTTCAAAATTCTCTTCAAGTAAGTATATAATTCCATCTTCACTTAAAACTATAGCTGTGCCTTTTTTAGATTGAATGTCAAACAAATTGCCTTTTAAATCATTCAATTCTATTTTCATAGTTTCTGAATTTTCATATAAAGAAAATATCTTAAGCTGACCTTTATTACCTACCACTATAATGGAATCCTTGTTACCACCTTCATCCTCTAAGTATCTAATTTGTCTTATTTCATTATTTAGAAAATCAATTTTTTCTGTAATAGTAAATTGACCGTTTCCATATTTTATAAAATATAATTTTCCCATCTTTGTTCCAACTACAAAATAATCGTCATTTATTTTTTCTAGTACAGTCCAATTTGGAATAGTGCAATATATATCTTTATAGAAAAACAAACAATATTCATCATTTTCTTTTATTATTTCAAATAAATTTAACTTTTCATCTCCATTTTCCATTACAAATAAACCATCTCTAATTGCTAAACATCTTCCAAATCCATCAAAATCATGATTTATTTGAACCCTTTTAACTTTAACCTCCCCATTAACATTAGGTAGCCTATCAAAATTATCGCTTGAAAGTAGATAGCATCCCCCTCTGACTCCCAAAAGCAAGATTTCTTTGTCATTTAATTTATATATAAAAGAAATTGTCTCTTTTATTTCTTTTATAGGAGGACCCCACTCTCCTTCAATTTGATTATAATCAGAAAAATCATCTAAAATGTCTATATAAAAAAACTGAACTTTTCTATCTATACTACTTGTAATAAAAAGATTTTTATTAATCCTCAATGTAGTTTGTAAAAAACTATCAAAACTAAAACCTCCCCATTGTTTTATCGGATTTATTTGCATTGAAGTCTTTTGGATATCATTTGCATAAACTCGGTAATAGGGAATTAAATCAGTCAATAACTCTTTTTCTATTTGTGAAAGTTTGTCTAATTGCTCTTTGAAACCATCATCTAAAATTCCATTTCTTTGACATTCATTCAACTTTTCTCTTAGATCCTTAACTTGACTCTTAAAACCCTTTCCATCTACTGACAAATTTATTTTCATTTTTCTTCTCCATTATCTTCTAAGTATTCAAGTAGATCTTTTGAATGCTCTAAATGAGATAATTGTTGGTCTAGTTTTTGATACTCTGTGGCATCAATTCGCAATGAATCATCAATAGCAGCTTCAAAAGTTTCTTTTAGTCCTTTTGGCAAAGTGTTTCTTTGAGTTCCTTTCCCAAATATCAGATGAACTACATCTAAATAGCTTAAAGTTTCTGTTAATGGGCGAACATAGTGATATGGACGGGTACGAATTTCATCATATGTTGTGGTTGCTTCTCCTATGCCTTTTGTCTCAATATTCCATCCTTCACCTATAGGAAAAAATCCAAAACGCACTGCTTGTGAGAGAATATAGTTTTGGTCGTCAGGATAAGTAATTGAACTAATAAAGCCATCCCACAAGGCTTTACTTAAGTCTTTTTCTTCCCCTCCATTCCAATTATCTAAAACATGCAAAATATTACGAATTGATAATACAGATTCCCTCAGCTCTAGTTCATCCACTCCAAAATCTTTTTGGGCTTCGTCATCTTTCCATTTACCCATAAAAACATTTTGAGTAACCCTGCACAATTGAGAAAATCTAAATAATTCTTCTAATGTCCTTTTAGAATTAGGAAGATTAATATTTCCATTTTTATCAGCTAATCGTGCTATTATTATTCTAAAAAGTTCATTTCTTTCTGGGAACTCTTGATCTTTTAGCGAACCAATTGTCTTTTGAGGTACATAGTTATATTCAATGGTTACGAAACGTGATTTAAATGCTGGATTTAACTCATTAGTTCCTTCATAATTAACCATTTGACTTGACAGGTTTCCTGTACCAATAAATCCAAATCCAGGCTTAATCAGAACAGGACCAACTCCTGTTATATAAGCTGTATCTCCAGCATGGCGTTGCAAAATGTCATTTAAAGCAATTAAGTTTTGCATGGCAATTGTATTTAATTCGTCTACGATTACAGGGCGTCCTTCTTTTACTGCAATCAAAATTTCTCTTTCTATTTTTTTGATTTCAGTACCAAAAGCACTATTGCTTGCTACCAATAAATCAGAAAAACTTTTCCATATTTGAATCTTAAGCTGCAACTGTTCTTCATCAGTCATCTTCTCTAGTCTAGTTCTGTGCTCATCCATCCACTCATAAAAATCTCTTATAATCATGTTCAGATAATCCACAAAAGATCCTTTAGAGAAACTGTGTTTGAGAGACAAAGTTTTCTCTACAAACATATCTTCATAAGTTAAATTGTGGGAGCCAGATATAAACAGCGGCTGTAAAGATTCTATTTTCTCTTTACTTCCATTAGTTAAAATATTTTTATAGTGAAGTTTTCTTTCTTCATTAAATTCTCCAAATTTTTGAATAGCATCTTTTTCTGCGGCATTTGGATTCATAGAAAACCAATCTTCCATTTTATCTTCTAATTCTCTTTGTATTCTATTCTGAATAGTAAAGTCTAGGGCTGCTTCAGTTGCTAATTGTGTTTTTCCACTTCCTAAATGTCCTACAATATATACAGGAACATCTAAATTCAACGAATCTATTACTTTTTGTTTTGCTTTAACTACATAAGGTACAGTTACCAAACGTTGCTGATGTTGGGTTTCTATATCGATTATCAATTGACGTTTATAATAAAATTCCCATGCTTCCGGAGAGTTTTCTATAATTGTCTCTAACTCTTTTTCTAATTTTTTTATGCAATCAACCCGATATCTTGTAGCTGAATTACTGCCATAATGACTGTAATTATTACTCTCGCTATTGACTCTCCTTTCCCAACGAAGAAAAAACTTTTCATATTCAATTGAATTTTCAATTTCTTGTATCTTTTTACCCTTGTTCACTGTTTCTTCTTCCACATAAGCTTTATATTTTTCGTAATAAACAGTATTTTTTTTAGAATCAGGAGGAATCTTTTCATCCCTTTCTTCAAACTTTCGAAAAGCTTTAAAAAACGCCCCCTGTTCTTCTATTTTTTTATTATTCTTGTATTCTGATGATTTTAAGGCTTCTTTGCGTAAATCATCTTCATACCAACTTTGCATTTCCCCTATAGTAGGAATATAAGCTTGTCTGAGATCTGTTTTTTCTTTCACAGAAGTTTCCTCCTTCGTATGATGTTCTATTATATTATTAATATACCAAGCATCAATATGAATAATAACTATATATAAATTAAAATCCCGATTTTTTTAAATTCGGGATTTCAATTAAATTATCTAACTGTAAATGTCATTAAATAATTCCATATTCTTTTAATAATTTTTCAATGTCTGTTCCTGCTACTTGTTTTAAAACTTTACGTTTAGCCATTGGTGGTAAATCAAGTTTTGGTTTTTCTCCATCTAATAAACATACACCCGCATTTAATAAATAGCGGATATCATATCTTGAAGAAAATACCTCAGGAACTCCTTTTTCAATTCCAGTTAAAACATATACTGCTTCCATTGCTGTACGTCCTGAATATTCTATAGTAAATACAGTATCACGACCTGGATCATCTAATGTTTCAGCAAATTGTCCAAGGAAAGCAAAGTTTACTCCATTCTTTGGTACAACATATGGACGATCTCCAGCTGCACGAGGCATAAATTGAGATGTGATATATGGCATCATAACAGGAACTGCACTACATGATTCTGATAATTCTTCAATTTTATCTGTAGGAACACCTATATGATATAACCATTCTTTTGTGATTTCCTTACCAGTACAATCTCTCATAGGTTTTTTAATATAATCTCCTGGAACATCAGAAAATAAACCATATACCCAAACAACAACATCTTTTTTAGGTTGTCCATAATATTGTTCTTGACGATTTATTGTCCAACTCATCAACCATGAAGAGTCAAGAGCTGTAACTATTCCACCTGTTACAGTACGTCCGCCATATGGTGAACGCTTTGTGATTTTTTCAATGTACTCAGGAACACGTTCATCATGACAAGTTACTGTACAAGACTCCCAATTAGATTTTTCTGTATCTGTACAGAATTTATCTGGCTTTCCAAATTCATCTGATTGAGCGGCTATATTTTTCCATAACTTCCAGCATCCTTCTATCTCCTTATTAAATGGTGCAGGAGTATTGTCATCACCATATCCTGAACTTTCAGTCATAGAACCATTAGTAATAAACACTAAATCATTTTCTGTTAAATCAATAGAGATATCTTTTCCAGTTTTATCTGTTGCAACTATTTTCTTTGCAACCTTTTTATCATCTGAAATTGAGAATTCAACGTTATCAACAGTAACTCCATATTCAAATTTAGCACCATGGTCCTCTAAATATTTAATCATAGGTTTTACAAATGAAGTGTATTGATCATGTCTTGAAAATTGTAGGGATGAAAGATCTGTCAATCCATCAACATGGTGAATGAAACGATTCATATATAATTTCATCTCTAAAGCACTATGCCAGTTTTCAAAAGCAAACATTGTTCTCCAATATGTCCAGAAATCAGTGTTTAGAAGCTCTTCAGAAAAAACATCTTCCATAGTTTTATCTTCAAGTTCTTCATCTGGCATATTTACAAAAGCAGCTAATTCTTTTGCTAAATCTTGGCCCAAATTAAATTTTCCATTGTCATAGCGCACACCTTGATTTTTAGTAATACGGCAATTACTAAAGTTTGGATCATCGTAGTTTGTATAATAAAAATGATCTAAAACAGTCATATTAGGATCTTCTGTAGATGGTAATGAACTAAATAAACTCCATAAAACCTCAAAATGATGACCCATTTCACGTCCGCCACGTGCTACATAATCCATATTTTGACGAACATTTCCGTCCAAAGATCCACCAGGAATATCTAATTGTTCTAAGAAGGTAATCTTACTACCATCCATGTGAGCATCACGAATTAAAAAACAACCAGCAGCCAAAGCACCAATTCCAGTACCAATTAAATAAGCTTTTTTATCTTCAATTCCTTTAGGTTTTCTTGCATTTACTAAAGCATGATAACTTCCATTTGTAAGGGTAAGTCTATCATCATGTGTTTTTAATTTCATTATTCTCTCCCTCTTTCTTAATTTTTTAATAGTTTTCTAAATCCTACTATTATATTTAGAGTTCTTCTATATTCACTCTACTAGTATTAATAAGTTCTCCCCTAATTTTGTGGATACTTATTATCTGTAAGATTTCTATAAATCTATAATATAGTTTTTTTGTGTCTTTTTCATTAGATAAACAAACTACGGTGTTCGGAATTCGAACACCGTAGTTTATTTGCTTAATTTTTAGGCATTGAGGCTAAAATGTCTGATAAAAAGGAATCTTCTATTGCCTTTTACTAGACATCATTTAAACCAGCACTTCGCTTAAGGGATAACTCAATGTTTCCATCGAAGAGATATCCGATTCGTTTGACGATAGTATCAGGGGCCTCCTTCATTCCGTTAGCAATCCAGCGTAGTACCATTTCAGTGAGGGCACATTGATAAAAGGAGGCAATCAGTTTTTTATCTCCTGAAGAGGCTGAGATACCATCTCTTACTCTTTCAACATACCGAATCATGACATTTCCTGATACATTGTATATATAGTTCACTAATTCTTCCCTCTGCATGGAATTATATACATGATAAATGGCTATTTTGTTTTCTAAAGCAAATTTTGCAGCCACAATAAAACTCTCCTCCCAGGAAAGTGTATCATTATATTCATCAATGACTGTCTGAAGTTCTGTTTGGAAGATCTCTGACAGAAGTGCATATACATCTGTATAGTAATAATAAAAAGTATTTCTGTTGATCTCACATGCTGTAGCAATATCCTTAACTGTGATTTTGCTAAGTGGACGCTCATTCAGCATCTTTATGAATACCTCATGAATCATTTTTCTGGTATATTGCTGTGCCAAGCCGCCACCTCCTTAACGCTTTATCTATATTCAAAATTATAACATATGGTAAGTTATTTTTAAATAATCCATCATATTTAGCATCTGACGAGAAAGGTGAGTATGCAATAATAATGTTAAAAGATATTCTTATTTTTCCCCATCGTCTGGAGGTACAGCCGTACATTTTATCTATAATTACTCCGATTTATTTTTCTTTATTTATTAATTTTAGTTGAGTCGTCTAATATTCAGAAATTGAATCTTTCTTTGAGCGACAAATCTATATTTGTAGTTGTTTGCTTTCAGAAAATTACTTAATTCAATCAACTTCTACTTGTCATCCTCTACTATAAACTCAATAGCTATTTGTGGGGTGTTTTAAATTTCTTCTTATATTTCAGCTGTTGCATTTTCTGCAACCATTTCATTTTTGACCCCATTTTGCATAGCCTCAACTCTTGCCTTACCTCTGCAATTGACCTAGTTTTTGCAATTTCTTCTGATTTTATTCTTTTCTCTTGTATTATTTTCTTTTCTTCTTTGCTCTGCTATGAGTCTTTCTTTATTTACCTTTTCTGTATTTCTAATCAATACAGCTCACCTATTAATCTCGCTAACAATCTGTGCTACATTGTAACCCCTATCTATATACTTATAAAAATCCCCTACTTTTAGAATTTTGTACCATTTTAAAATATGAGAGCTTGATTTCAAATAAGAATTTCTATGTAAAATAAAACAATCCCCTCTCTATGACTGACCTGCTGAGATAGTCGAATCCTAGAGAGATGATTGTATTTATAATATACTATTTGGGGACTATTACACTACAAATTAATTGAGAAAAGCTCCGGCTCCTTACGCGTAGCTCCGTATTGTTCTTCTATCTCATGCATATGATAAACATACCCTCGATCATCAAAATATTTTGTCTGCTATGAACAGCATTTTAGGCATACGCAACATTTAATGCATGTTTCTGAAACGAGGGCTGGGTCCCTTGAATCAATAGCGCCCATTAGACACATATCTATACATTCTCAACATATAATTATAACCACTCTTATATCAAAGTGTATCCTATATTATAGCATGTAAGTGTATCTTTTAATAGGTTCACTTACATGCTATAATATGTTTAATTCTATATCAAGCACATATATATCTTGAATAGAAATCAAATTTATATGATTAGGGGGATAATTAAGTTATGCAATATAGAATGAAAAAGTTCCAATTAACGTTGGAGCAAATTGATGAGCTACTTCATCGGGCAGATACCGGACGATTCGCTACTATCAATGAGAATGGTTATCCATATGTGGTTGCTATGCACTTTGTTTATTACAATAACAAAATTTATATGCATGGCCTACCAAAGGGACAAAAAATCGACAATATAAATCGAAACCCCAAAATATGCTTTGAGGTTGATGAATTATTTGGTCTATTGACTGACAATATCGAGAATGCTTGTGACACTGAGGCAGAGTACAATAGTGTTGTGATTATTGGAACCGCTTCGCTACTTAAAGACTTGGATTATAAACATGAAGTACTAAATAAGCTGGTAGAAAAGTATACTCCTCAATTTGCTGGAAAAGAGCTTCCTGATAAAATGATTAAGGGTACTGCAGTGATTGAGATTGAGATTGTAGAGTGTACAGGAAAATATCATAAATAAAGCAAGAGATATACTTATTTTATCTAATTGACATAAAACCAAATATGATTTTCTGATAGAATTTATCCCACTTTTTATTGTGGGATATTTTTTATTATATTATTTTAAAACTGAAAATCAATTCCTATTCGTTTTTAGGCGTCACTAACTTTTAATTCTTCTACTTATCATAACTTTTCGTAATCAACCTGATTTTTACTATGAAATCTTTACCTTTATTAAATTGGATATAGAATACTTATCATCTATCTACTCTCAATATCATCAAAACTCCTTTTCATATCTTTTAAAAAATTCATAATATGTACGCACATTTTCTAATTCTGTCCACTTTTTCACATCAACTGGATTTTCATCAAGATCATATATTTTTGCTCTACCCATAGCAAGTAAAAAAGGGGAATGTGTTGATATGATAAATTGACATCCTAAAAACCGTGCAGAGTCCTCGATAAATTTCATTAATTCCATCTGACGTTTTGGAGAAAGGCTGTTTTCAGGCTCATCCAATATATATAGCCCATTTTCACCAATTTTTTCAATAAAATATCGAAATGCACTTTCCCCATTTGAATACTCCCTTACATTATCCATAACTTCATTTCTCACAAACTTTGACTGAGTTATACTTCTTGCAGTATTCACTTTTTTTAGCTGCTCATAATCTTCTATTGATTTCATTTGAAAATTAGAATATTTTGCATCTAAGTATTCTTCAAAAAGTTTTTCCCGTTTTTGGTCAATTCCTTCGTTGAGGTTTCTGATATTCAACATATAATCAAATACATCATCACTTGTTATGATTCTGCTATTTTTAGGTATGTCATCTTCAAGATGCATCTCACACATATTGATATAGTCAGGATAGAAATTAGATTTATTATAGATAGAATCTCGATTGATCCCTGTTTTTTCTGCTATCACATTTAATGCCGTTGATTTTCCCGAACCATTTCCACCATATAAAATCGTAACTGGTTCAAAATCAATTCTTTCAAAACTATGTTTTGATAATATCTTAAATGGATAAAAGGAGTCGTAGCACGTTCTTTTTTCCTCTAGTAAAAAATCAAATTCTATATCATCATTTGGAAATGTAAAAACACTTAAATAAACCATCATAATCACCCTTATCATAACACTATAATATTTGTATTTTTTCTTTTGTCTATCATAACCTTTATAACCATTTAATTTTTAACTATAACCCTGCCTATTTATTATATCCATAAAATTAACAAAAGCCCTCAAACCCGCATGAACAGAACAACTAGTTAACTAGTTATATAGTTTTATAGTTAAATATATCCCTAGTTAACTATATAAATATTTTTCTATAAACCTATTTCCCTATGTAAATATTTATATAGAGAAATAGTCATATTTACCTATTATTTTATCATATTATAATATTTTATTATCAGCTATGCACTACTAACATCATACCTTATATCATCCAATTATCTTTAACTTTCAAGGTTTTTCTTCCTATTATGTACGTTTTACATTAAAATTAGTCAGAAAAATAGTGGTAGGGAAATTTTATCCTTTACCACTTTTCATTTACATCAAAAGTAATACTAAATATTCCGTTATCCAAGGAAGTATTCGTCCATCCCTTTGCTTCGTACTATGAGTTGGCTTGATTGCGAT